>NZ_DFRA01000049.1:0-22701 GCF_002378465.1 Empedobacter sp. UBA3475
TTTATGATTAGACGAAATTATGCAAAGACTTTCGAAGGGTTTAAAACCAGAATTTTAGCTAAAACTACTGCACTTACTTTGGTTCAGTACATTAATAAAACATACTTTAATCGAAATATTAATAATCTAAAAACTCAAATTATTTAATATGCACAACGGGTAAGAATCATTCATTTTCAGAATAACTTCTGTCTTGGTAAATGGATATTTAATTCTTTTCAGAATTTTCTCTAAATCTTCTGTTGTATATTAGGAGTGGAGTCAAAACCTGTAATTCCTTTTTGTAATTTCATAAATTTTGGTCGTCAATATATTTTAAAAGTAATATTTATTCTTTCAATTTATTTGATTCTCAATTTTAGGAAATTGTTAAATTTTTAAATTATATTTTATGAATCTGATATGATTTATTGTGCCTTATTTAACAAATTCATTACCTTTGTTTCTTTACTTTTGAGAATAACAAAACCATAAATTATTATAACATGAAAAAACTTATATTTTCGGTATGTTTTACAACTATTTCGTCTATTATTTCTTTTGCACAAACTAAAAAGGAGAACATAAAAGTAATCTACAACACAGATTTTATTTTAGATTTCGATAAGATCAAAAGTAGTATCCCTGCTGCGTATCAAGCGAGTTTCAAAAGTGAAATAGATCGCGGAATTTCGGTGAAATTTGTATTGGAGAGTAATGGTAAAATGTCTTCTTTCAAACCTGAAATTAAAATTGATAATAATCAATCCAATGACAATTCTATTGTGCAGATGATTATTGCTGCAGAAGCAAATCCACAATATAAAGATTATGAAAAAAATGAATTTTATAATGTGAAAGATTTTGGCGTGAAAACCTTTTTGATTAAAGATAAAATCTTTGATTATCAATGGAAAATCACAAAAGAAAAAACAGAAATAGCAGGTTATAACGCGACAAAAGCAGTTGGAATAGATGAGGAAGGAAGAGAGGTGATAGCGTGGTATACAACAAGTTTACCTTATAGAGATGGTCCTTATCGTTATGCAAATTTACCAGGATTGATTGTGAAAGCAGAAATGTCAGAAGATGAGTTCAAGGCTATTTTTACAATGAAAGAAATCGAAATTTTAGATAAAGATATTGTGATTACTTTGCCAACAAAGGGAAAAGTTGTGACAGACAAAGAATTTATGGCGGAAATGAAAGCAATGAATGAACGTCATAAGCAAGTAAATCAAGGAGTTGATAAATAACAAAAGAGAGTTGCAGAAATGTGACTCTTTTTTTGAATAAATATTATTGATTTAATCAATCAATTAAACGAATAATCATTTTAATTTTTGATAATTCTAATCTGTTACTTTTGGAAAAATTAGATATATGACAAAGAAAGGAAATCACTACAAATTAACGTTAGAACAGACCGAATTATTAGACAAAGATGCACCATTACAGGCTCCAATCGTTTTAGATTTTATGAATCATGATGAGATTTTTAAGATTATTGAAATGATAAAATCTAAAAATCCGTTCGAAAATGAAAATCAATCAGTAGAATTTGCAATAGGTTTAAAGTTGTTTTTGGAAGTGGTTATGAAGAATAAAAACAATCCAATTTTTGAGGATTTACTTCCTGCGATAAAAGTTTTTATGCCTAAATTGAAAGAAAATTTAAAGTAAAAAAAGATGATTTGGCAAAATGAACTAACAGCATTATTTGGCGTAAAATATCCGATTATTCAAGCGCCAATGTTTGGAGTAACGACATCAGAAATGGTTGCTGCAGCAAGTAATTGTAACTGTTTAGGTTCTTTGCCAATTGCTGATTTGGATGCAGAAAATTCATTGAAGCGAATTTATCAAACCAAAAAATTAACGAATAAACCTTTTGCTATCAATATTTTTGCGAACGATATTCCTGAAATCACACCAGAATTAAAGCAAAAGTATAATGCAACAAAAAATAAGTTAATTGAGCTTGCGCGTCTACAAAACTTTGATATCGTTTTTCCTGAGATTGAAGCTGTAAAACCAAATGGTTATAAGGAACAAATAGAAGTAATTTTACAAGAAAAGTGCAAAATCTTGAGTTTTACTTTTGGCAATTTTGACGATAATTCTATTAATCGTCTTAAAGAACATCATGTGACATTAATAGGGACTTGTACAACGCTGGAAGAAGCGATACAATTGGAAAAATCGAATATTGATGTGATTTGTGTACAAGGAATTGAAGCAGGTGGGCATCGTGGAACATTTAATCCAGATATTTTGCCTCAAATTGGTGGCTTTTCATTGTTTTCGCAAGTAAAGGATGTTGTAAAAAAGCCGTTGATTTTTGCTGGTGGAATTTATGATACGAAAACACTTTTGGCTGCTAAACAATTGGGTGCAGATGCTTTTCAGATTGGTAGTTTGTTTTTGTGTTCCAATGAAAGTGCTTTAAAATCCTTCGAAAAAGAACGATTAAAAAATGTAAGGGAAAGTGAAATTATCTTGACGAAAAGTTTTTCTGGAAGATATGCACGAGGAATTGAGAATGAATTTATTCATTTATTTGAAAACTCTGAGTTTGTTTTACCTTATCCTTATCAAAATAAATTAACAAATCCGTTGAGAAATGCTTCTAAATTGAACGAAAATACAGCGTTTACTAATTTATGGTTAGGACAATCTTTTAAAAATTTTGAAGAAGATTCTACATCTAATCTTCTTCAAAAATTAATTGATTCTGTGGAAAATTATCAATAATTATCGCATCGATTTTTCAATTCTTCTATCTGGAATTAGCCATAGTAAAGCAATTAAAGCATAAATGACAATACCAATTTCTGGTTTTACAAATGAAATTCCGATTCCAGCCAAATAACCAATACTCGAAGAAATTTCTTTAAAACTTCTACTCACAGATTTCCCAATTATTGATTCTTTTCCTTCTTGTTTTACAGCGATTTTTTCAATAATCATAAATGCTACACTGCTCATAAATAAGACAAATCCATAAAAAGCAACTGGAAAAGTTGAGTCGTAATTTTCGCCCATCCAACCTGTGGAAACTGGTAATAAAGACAACCAAAAAAGCAAGTGCAAATTACTCCATAAAATTCCGCCATTTACTTTCTCAATCGCCTGAAAAAGATGATGATGATTGTTCCAATAAATTCCAACATAAATAAAACTGAACAAATAATTCAGAAATTTTGGGATATAAGGTTTCAAACTCATTATATCATCTCCAAGCGGAACTTTCAGATCCAAAACCATAATGGTAATAATAATTGCAAGAACGCCATCGCTAAAAGCTTCTAATCTGTTTGTAGTCATAGGTTTTATTAGTTTTTTTATTATTCAGAATGATGCTAATTTATCAAAATTATCGTAACAATTAGGGATTTGTTTTAAAATTTCTATTATATTTATTTTCATAATTTTAAACAAAGTTTCTCGTAAATAGAGATAGTTTTATGAATACTTTTATTGCAATTCTGAGAGGTATAAATGTGAGTGGTAAAAAAATCATCAAAATGGATGTTTTAACCAAACTTTTAGAGGAACTTAGACTGGAAAATGTTACCACTTACGTGCAAAGTGGAAATGCAGTTTTTTCGACAAATTTGACTGATATCAAAGAAATTGGAGATTTAATTCACGATAAAATTGTAGAAAGTTTATCTTTTGAAGTTCCAATTTTGATTTTAACCATCGAAAAATTAAAAAACATCATCGAAAATAATCCATTCTTAAAGGATTTTAGCATCGATAAAGAGTTTTTGCATTATACATTTTTAGCCAATAAACCTGAGGAAATAAATACTGAAAAAGTTGAAAATTCGAAAACTGAAGATGAACAATATTTTATTGCTGATGATGTCGTTTATTTGTATTGTCCTTCTGGTTACGGAAAAACAAAATTGACCAATAATTTTTTCGAAAATCTATTTAATGTAAGTGCTACTACACGTAATCAAAATACAACAACTGCTTTATTGCAATTAGCATTGATGAGAGAAAATTAAATTACAGATATAAAAAAAACCGTTATTAATCATTTAATAACGGTTTTTTATCTTTTTGAATGAAATTATTCAGCGATTAATTTATCTAATAAATCATTAATTTCTTTATCGTTCCAATCTCTCGTTTTTGTTTCTTTCAACACAACTTCACCTTTTTTATTTAAGATATAAGTTGTTGGAAAAACCTTTGGTAACATATTATTCGAAATTGGACTATTTGGCTCATAAACTGGCATTGTATAATTATTTTTTTGCAAAAAAGGATTAAAAACTGTCGGTTTATCCTGAATAGCAATCAATACAAATTTTACTTTTTGTCCTTTTGCTTCATACAATTTCTGAATTGTTGGCATTTCTGCAACACAAGGAGGACACCAGCTTCCCCAAAAATTTAGGAAAACAACTTCACCACTTTTCTTGAAATCAATCAAGTTTGTATTCGCAGCGCCGTTATGACCAATTAAATCAATATCATAATCACTTTCTGTTAATTCTATATCAGAACCAGCAACGTGGCTATTATCTTCCATTTTACTTTTAAAAAATGTACCAATTGGCGTAAACATAATAGCGACTAAAGCGACAACTACAACGATGGCAAAAATAATTTGCTTATTTCCTTTCATTTTTCTTTTTCAATAAAATCTTACACAAAGATGCGAACAAATATCAAGTTGAACAAATAGAAAAAAATGATTAATTACCGATGTTTTCGTCAATCAAATCTAAAATTTCATTTACAATATCTTCACCTTTATTATTGTTGTAATATTTTTGTAAATCTTCGTGAAAATCATCTGCTGAATACGTATCAGGATTACTTTTGAAACGCGCCAACATTTCCATTCCAGCTTGTGGACGAGGACCAAAACGGAAAGCTTCTTCATTTTCATCATTCACTCCAATAATAATCGGAATAGAAGCTGCACCATTTGTTTTGTATTTTTCCATCAACTCCATGTTTTCATCACGTAAAACATAATGCGTCGAAACTTGAAGTGCATTTGCCAATTTCTCCACAACAGGTAAAATTTGAGATGCATCTCCACACCAACCTTCTGTAATTACTAATAATTTTAAATTATTTGTAGTTGATTTAACGCGTATTTCTTGAGCAGGATTTAAACTGAATGTTTTAAAAATTCTGTTCATGCGTTGCAATCCCAAAGCATAATATTGTACATATTCTTTCGGATCATCGTTTTCGATTTCGTTTTCCAAATCATCTTCAACGCGTGTGATATAATCTTCGTATGATAAACCTTTGTTGATGTATTCTGTTAAATTCATTTGATTCTAATTTGTTACAAATATAATGCAATTCTACGAGCTTATTTTGTAACAATGATGACATTGTTTGTCGTTAAAAATTGGTAAATTGCGACTTTCGAAAGTAGAAAAATGTATCAAAATCCATTAAAAAAAACAATAGAATATTTAAAAGGTGCTGGACCTGAGCGTGCTAAAACATTGCAAAGTGAATTCAGAATTTTTAGATACGAAGATTTGATACAACATTTTCCTTTTCGTTATGTTGATAAATCAAAATTCTATAAAATTTCTGAAATTTCTTCAACAGCTGCCGAAATTCAATTGAAAGGTAAAATTGTTAGTTTAGAAGAAATTAATCAAGGAAAAGTAAAACGTTTGGTTGGGAAATTTCAAGATGGGACAGGAACTTTAGAATTGGTTTGGTTCAAAGTTTCTTCTTGGCAAAAGGAGAAATTGAGAAATGATCTTTTCAAAGAAGTTGTCATTTACGGAAAACCAAATGTATTCAATAATAATTTCAGTATCACACATCCTGAAATTGAATTAGTTGAAGATGCTAAAAATATTCCGCTTGGATTATTTCCAGTTTATCCGAGTACCGAAAAGTTGACAAAAAAAGGAATAACGAATCGTGTTCTTCAGAAAATGATGATGAATCTTTTTGCCGAAAACATCGATATTCCTGAGAATTTACCTTTAAATGTTCTCGATCATTATAAGTTAGTTGGAAGAAATGATGCGTTAAAAGCAATTCATTTTCCAAAAGATATAACGGAATTAAATGCAGCAATTCGTCGTCTGAAATTTGAAGAATTTTTCTTTCTAAATCTTGCAAATCTCTCTCAAAAAGCAGTCAATAAACAAAAGAATAGAAGTAATCCTTTCCCAGAAATTGGTCATTATTTCAATACATTTTACAATGAATATTTACCTTTTGAATTGACAAATGCACAGAAAAGAGTGATGAAAGAAATTCGCTTTGATCTTCGTCAACCTGCGCAAATGAATCGTTTGTTGCAAGGTGATGTTGGTTCTGGAAAAACGATGGTTGCATTATTAACGATGTTGATTGCTGTCGACAATGGTTTTCAAGCAGCTTTAATTGCACCAACAGAAATTCTTGCGCAACAACATTACGAAAGTATTACAGAATTATTGAATGGTTTGGATGTTTCGGTTGAGTTATTAACGGGTTCGGTGACAAAGAAAAAGCGTCAACCAATTTTAGAAAATCTTGAAAATGGAAAACTTAAAATCATTATAGGGACGCATGCTTTGTTGGAAGATAATGTGATTTTTCAGAATTTAGGATTAGCGATTATTGATGAACAGCATCGTTTTGGAGTCGCTCAACGTGCTAAATTTTGGAGAAAAGCTAAACTTCCACCACATATTTTAGTGATGACAGCCACGCCAATTCCACGTACACTTTCGATGACAATGTATGGCGATTTGGATGTTTCGGTGATTGATGAATTGCCAAAAGGACGAAAACCTATCAAAACACTTCATAAAACAGATGCGCATCGTTTAAGCGTTTTCAAATTTATGAAAGATGAGATTGCGAAAGGTCGTCAAATTTATGTGGTTTATCCACTGATTGAAGAATCAGCAAAGTTAGAATTGAAAGATTTGATGGATGGTTACGAGAGTATTTCTCGTGCTTTTCCGTTGTCAGAATATGCGATAAGTATTGTGCATGGTCGTCAAAAACCTGCGGATAAAGAATTTGAAATGAATCGTTTCAAAAATAATGAAACTCAAATTTTGGTGGCGACAACTGTGATAGAAGTAGGTGTTAATGTCCCAAATGCGTCGGTGATGATTATTGAAAATTCTGAACGTTTTGGACTTTCTCAATTACATCAACTTCGTGGCCGTGTAGGTCGTGGAGCGGAACAATCGTATTGTATTTTGATGACGGGAGGGAAATTGAATGAAGTTTCGAAACGTAGAATTCAGACAATGTGTGAAACCAATGATGGTTTTCAGGTAGCGGAAGTAGACTTGGAATTGCGTGGTCCTGGTGATATGATGGGAACGCAACAAAGTGGAGTTCTCAATCTTAAAATTGCTGATTTAGCGAAAGACAAAGAAGTTTTGTATGCTGCAAGAAAATGTGTAGAAGCTATTCTTTCACAAGATCCAACACTTTCTTCTTCGATTTATGAGCCAACAAAAAAATATTTTATTGAAAATCATAAAGATAAAGTTGGTTGGAGTCAAATTTCTTAAAATTTAACATGAAGGAAACCATTTGTATATTTTTTGGTATAATTTATGTTTATTAAAAAACAAATACAAAATACTGAATTTTATTAGAAACTTTTAATTTTATCAGTTGTGTTAAATGAAATTAACATTAAAAATTATTTTTAACACAATATTAGCGTCAACCAAAAAATTATAGATTATGATGTACACAAATTTAGAACTTATCAGAACTCCACAAGGAGTAGAGGTTGAAGGAAATTCACTATGGATGTTCAATCAGCATTTGAATTTAATGGTATTAATAGCTAATGAATCGATAAAAATTAAACCTTCTATGTCTTTTCAACGATTTAGAAAAAATTAAATAATATCTCTCAAAACCGCTAAATAAGTGGTTTTTTTTTATTTCTAAAATTCTTCATCATTTTTATTTATTCATTTATTGCGAAATAATATATCACCTTTTTCTTCCTTGTAAAGGATTGGGTTATAATTATTATAAAAATTAATTATATCTAATAGATTTTATAGATTTGATTTATAATTATAACAGATTTAGTTTTGCTCTGTCTTAAAATGATAAATAAAGAATAAAACTATAATTATGATCAAAAGAAGTTTAGTATTAAGTTTAGCATTCCTTTCTACGATTGGATTTGCCCAACAATTAACAACAAACACAGGCGCTCCAGTTGGAGATAATCAAAATTCTAAAACAATCGGAAATAACGGACAAGTTTTGTTGGAGGACATTCATTTAATTGAAAAATTAGCAGCATTTGATCGCGAACGTATTCCAGAACGTGTTGTTCATGCGCGTGGAGCTGGAGCTTTCGGAGAATTTGTAGCTGATAAAGATTTTTCTGATGTGACAATGGCTGATTTCTTGTCAACAGCTGGTAAAAAAACACCATTATTTGTACGTTTTTCAACTGTAACGCATCAACAAGGTTCGCCAGAAACTTATCGTGATCCACGTGGATTTGCTGTTAAATTTTACACAGAACTAGGAAATTACGATTTAGTTGGAAACAATTTACCTGTTTTCTTTATTCGAGATGCGATCAAATTCCCAGATATGGTGCATGCTTTCAGGCCATCTCCTGTAACAAATGGCGCATCTGATCCAAATCGTGTATTTGATTTTTTCTCTAATTTACCAGAGTCTACGCATATGTTAACGTGGTTGTTTTCAGATTATGGAATTCCTGCAAATTTTCGTCAAATGGAAGGAAATGGTGTACATGCTTACAAATGGGTAAATGCAAAAGGTGAAGTAACTTATGTGAAATACAAATGGGTTCCTCAACAAGAAACGAAAAATTTAACACAAGAAGAAGCGAATAAAATTCAATCGACTGAAATAGAACATGCAACATTAGATTTACGTAATGAAATCGACAAAGGAAACTTTCCGAAATGGGATTTATATGTTCAATTATTGAAACGAGAAGATTTTGATAAATTAGATTTCAATCCTGTTGATGTAACGAAAATTTGGCCAGAATCTGTTGTAAAGTTAGTTAAAGTTGGAACAATGACATTGAATGAGAATCCAACGAATTATTTTCAACAAGTTGAGCAAGCAGCATTTGCTCCAGCTACGTTGGTTCCAGGAATTGAAGCTTCTGAAGATAAATTGTTACAAGGTCGTTTGTTTTCCTATTCTGATACACAACGTCATCGTTTAACGGGTAATTTCCAACAAATTCCTGTTAATGCACCAAAAAATAGTGTAAAAACATATAATCAAGACGGTTATATGTCGATCCGTGAGCAAAAAGGTGATGTAAATTATCAACCTTCAACTAATCTTCCTGAGGTTGTAGATAATGCAAAATTCAAGTATTCAAAATCTGTTTTTCCTGCAGGAGCTATAACAACTCAGCATGTCATTGATAAAGAAAATAACTTTGTACAAGCTGGAGATTTGTACAAATCATTCTCTAAAAAAGATCAAGATAACTTAATCAAAAATTTATCTGGAGCTTTAAATTCGGTTAAAAATAAAGTAATTGTTCATAAAATGATTGCACATTTTTACCAAGCAAATACAGAATATGGAACACGTTTGATGAAGGCTACAAATACTTCTATGAGCGATGTAAAGCAATATTTACCAAAATAATTTCTATTGGATTGGAGTCGATTGAGTTTGGCTCCATGACTTTCATAAAATCAATATTATCATGAAAAAGTATATATTTTTAGCCTTATTTCTATTCAGTTTTTCTTCAATTTATGCACAAGATTTGTTTAGTGCGGCGAGAGAAAATAATGTGAAGCAAATAGAAGAATTAATTTCGAATGGAAAACATGTAAATGAAGCAAATCAACGTGGATTTACACCTTTAATTTTAGCGATTTATAATAACAGTTCAGACGCTGCGAAAGTATTATTATCAAAAGGAGCAAATCCTAATGCGCAAGATTTATCTGGAAACAATGCGTTGATGGGAGCCGTCTTTAGAGGATTTCCTGAAATGGTAAATTTACTAATTGCGAATAAGGCTGATGTTAATCAAGTGAATTTTAATGGAGCTTCTGCTTTGATTTTTGCTGTAACATTTGGTCAAAATGAAATTGCCAAAAAACTAATCGAAGCTGGTGCAGATTTAAACATTAAAGATAATAATGGTAAAACTGCTTTAGATCATGCTATTTTACAAGAAAATAAAGAAATGATTGAATTATTATCGATCAAATAATTTTTATATTTTAATCTAATCAAAAAGCCATTCAGAAAAATTCTGAATGGCTTTTTATTATTTTGCAATAAAGACCGGAATATTAACGCGATGCCTTAATTTATTAATCGTTTCTCCAAAAATAAAATCCATAAAACCTCGGTGTCCGTGCGAACCAACAATCAACAAATCTGCTTGATTTCGTTTACAAATTTCAGCAATTGAATTGATTCGATTATTGTAACCTAATTCGATTTTAGTTTCATTAAACAAAGGTCGAATGATCTCTGCATATTGTTCTAAACGTTTCAAATCTGACAGAGATTCTTCATCATTCGTACGCTCTCCCGTGTATTTTGCAGAAGCACTTTCGACAATATGAACCAAAATAATGGTAGATTCTGTAGTAGCTAATTGTGTCGCATAATTAATCACTTTTCTATCCGTTTTCGAAAAATCTAACGCAACAACAATCTTTTTGAAATGTTGATTCGAAATTTCTTCTAACGTAAACTTCTCAAATGGTTCATGAATTTCCTTTTGATGTTCTTCATTTTTCTTCAACATAATTGGAATAAAAAATGTCAGCAATAATAAAACTAAAAGTCCTATTTCTAACGCTATAAGAAAAATATTTAAAGTGTAAGATTCACTATTTGCCATCCATTTATTAACTTCTTCATACACCAATTGCGCATTCAGAAATGAAATAATAAAAGCGATTGTCCATGCAAAAAATTTGGTTGTTGTATTGATTGCAAAATTCCCCATTTTCGCTTTATCACTCACAAAATGAATCAACGGAATTACCGCAAAAGCCAATTGCATACTTAGGATAACTTGACTGAAAATTAGTAAAGAACCGACTTCTTTTTCTCCAAAAATAAGAATGACTACAACTGCTGGAACTACGGCTAATAATCGTGTCAAAATTCTTCTCAAAACAGGATTAATACGTAGATGTAAATATCCTTCCATCACAATTTGTCCAGCTAAAGTTCCTGTAACTGTAGAGCTTTGTCCAGCTAAAATTAAAGCAACTGCGAATAATTTTGGAGCCAAATCTGTTCCTAAAGTTGTCCCCAATAATCTATAAGCATCGCTCAGTTCTGCAACATCGTGATAGCCGTTTTTATGGAATACGGATGAAGCTAAAATTAAGATTGCAGCATTGACAAAGAAGGCTAAATTCAGAGCAATTGCGCTATCCCAAAAGTTATATTTGAGGGCTTTTTTGATTGAAAAATCATCGCGTTTTATTTGCCGCGTTTGGACGAGTGCAGAATGTAAATAAAGATTATGCGGCATTACAGTTGCGCCGATAATACCAATGCTGATATACAATGCAGCGCTATTTGGAATAGATGGAATAAATCCTTTTGCAACTTCTCCAAAATCTGGTTTTGCTAAAAACATTTCGGTTAAAAAACATAAACCAATCATCGTGATTAAACCAACAATGAAAAGTTCCATTTTTCGCATGCCTAATTTTTGAAGATAAAGTAGGAGAAAAGTGTCTAAGAAACTGATTAAAACACCATAGATCAAATCTATTCCAAAAAGTAAATTTAGACCAATTGCCATTCCCAAAATTTCTGCTAAATCACAAGCTGCAATAGCTATTTCGGCTAAAATATACAAGATGAGATTCATTCCTTTCGGATAAGTTTCTCGGTTACATTGCGCCAAATCTTTTCGTCGAACAATTCCCAAACGTGTACATAAACTTTGTAATAACAAAGCCATTATGTTACTCATCAATAAAACCCAAATCAAAGTATAACCAAATTGGCTGCCGCCTGCTAAATCGGTTGCCCAGTTTCCCGGATCCATGTAACCAACGCTTATTAAGTAGGCAGGTCCAAAAAAACTTAGGATTTTTCTAAACTTTCCTTTTTTGATTTGAACACTTTCGTGCACATCTTCTAATGATTTGGATTGATTTGGCATTGAATGATATTTCTAATTCAAATTTATGTAAAAATGAATAAAAAAAGCAGTAATAGTAGGAATTACTGCTTTTGAAATAGTGAATGAATAAAATGGATTATATTGACGAAATCGCAAAGGCTAGACCTACGTTTCTTCTTGAAAATTCGTGAATTAATTCATCTAAAACTGTAGCATCATCAATTGTAGATGGAATTGTGAATGGTGTTCCGTCTGCAATTTGAGATAAAGTTTTGCGTAATATTTTTCCGCTTCGTGTTTTTGGTAGTCTGTTAACTATTATAGATGTTTTGAAACAGGCAATTCCGCCAATTTCTTTGCGTAATAAAGCAATCAAATCTTTTTCGATTTCTTCTTCCGATTTTGATGCGTTTTCTTTTGTAACAATCAAACCTATTGGAATTTGACCTTTCAATTCATCTTTAATTCCCACAACCGCACATTCTGTAATATCAGGATGAGAAGAAACCAATTCTTCCATTGTTGCAGTACTTAACCTATGACCAGCGACATTAATAATATCATCAGTTCGACCTGTAATAAATACAAAACCATTTTCATCTCTAAAACCTCCGTCACCAGTTAAATAATGATTCGGAAATTGTTGAAAATAACCTTTTATAAATCGGTGTTCATTTCGCCATAAACTTGTCATACAACCAGGAGGAAGTGGAAGCTGAATCACGATAGAACCTTCCTCTCGTATATCATTTTCTTGTCCTTCTTCATTTACAATTTTTATATTATACCCAAAAACAGGTAATCCAGCTGCGCCAGGTTCAGGCATTATATTTTCGATTCCAACACAAATTCCTAACATTGGCCAGCCGCTTTCTGTCTGCCACCAATGATCAATAACGGGTAATTTTGAAATTTCTTTTAACCAATAATAAGTAGATGTATCACAACGTTCTCCTGCTAAGAATAAACGTTTCAGACTTGACGTATCGTATTTTTGGAATAATTTTCCTTCTGGATCTTCTTTTCGAATTGCTCGAATTGCTGTTGGAGCTGTGAAAACATTTTTGATTTTATGTTCTTCAACCATTCTCCAAAAAGCTCCAGCGTCAGGAGTTTTGATTGGTTTTCCTTCATAAATAACCGTTGTAACACCATAAATTAACGGCGCATAAACGATATAGGAATGTCCAACAACCCAACCAATATCACTTGCAGTAAGAATTGTATCACCTGGTTCTAAATCATAAAAATAGTTCATTGTCGAATTTAGTGCAGTTGCATAACCTCCTGTATCGCGTACGACACCTTTTGGCGTAGAAGTTGTTCCAGAAGTATACAAAATATATAATGGATGTGTACTTGGAACTTCGATAGGTTCTATAGGTTGATGTTGATACATTTCATCATAGGTATGAACGTTTTCTGCTGATAAATCATCGGTGTGATTTGGACGTTCAAAAATGACAATGTTTTTTGGTTTGTAAAGTGTTAATTCAATTGCTTCATCAATCAATGGTTTATAGTTGATTTGACGATTAATTTCTACTCCATAAGACGCAGAAATAATAACATCAGGTTGAGCATCATCAATACGAATAGCTAATTCTGGCGCTGCAAAACCTCCAAAAACAACAGAATGTATTACACCAATTCTCGCACAAGCAAGCATCGCAACAATTGCTTCTGGAATCATAGGCATATAAATAATTGCTGTATCACCTTTTGATAATCCTAAGGATGTAAGACCTCCTGCAAAACGACTTACTTTTTCTAAAAGCTGATTGTACGTAATTTTTTGAACAACTTCTGTAACAGGAGAATCGTAAATTAAAGCAAATTGTTCTCCGCGTCCAGCTTTTATATTTTCCTCCAAAGCCAAACGGCTCATATTTATTTTTCCGTCAACAAACCACGAATAATATCCGTTTTCATTTTGTTTTAAGATTTGTTCAGGGTAAGTTGACCATGCTAATTTCTGCGCTTCTTCTTTCCAAAAAAGTTCAGGTTCTTCAATACTTTTTGAGTATAAAGTTTTGTAATCCATTTATGTGTGTGCTGTGTTTTATTTGTTTTGTTAAGTTAGAAAAATGTTTAGAATTAATAATAAAGTTTAAAATGTTTGTTTTAGGACAGTTAATTATTTATCAACTATACAATAAAAAGTAGTATATAATTGTAAATTGATAAAATCAGATTATATTAATCAACTTTTATTATTAAATTAATAGTGTAAAAAGTACGTTATAAATTAGATTGATTAAAAATAAAGACTTAAAAAACGTGATAAAATCAGTTGAATATTATAGTCAATAAAAAATAAAATATTGTATATTTAATCCTTCGAAGAAAGCAGATAAATAAAGGGAATTAAAGCTTTTTTCTAAATCAACAAAAACATAAGAAAGATGGATACGCCTCATGTTATTACAGACGAACAATTAGAGAGAGAGAACATTGAGATAACGAGACGTTATAAAGAGATGCTTCAAAATACATATGTCACTTTATCAGATGAAGATAAAAAGCTGATTCGTAAAGCTTTTGATTTGGCTGTTGATGCGCATAAAGATCAGCGTAGAAAAACAGGCGAGCCATATATCTATCATCCGATTGCTGTTGCCAAAATTGTTGCTGACGAAATTGGGCTTGGTGCTACATCAATTTCTGCGGCTTTAATGCATGATGTAGTAGAAGATACTGAATATACGTTAGAAGATATTGAGAAACTTTTTGGAAAAAAGATTGCAAAAATTATAGATGGATTAACAAAAATTGCTGTCTTAAATAAACAAGATGTTTCGATACAATCTGAAAATTATAAAAAATTATTACTGACTTTATCTGAAGATGTGCGTGTGATTTTGATCAAAATTGCCGATCGTTTACACAATATGCGTACGTTAGAAAGTATGCGAGAGGATAAACAGTTAAAAATAGCATCCGAAACTATTTTTATATATGCGCCTTTGGCTCACAGAATGGGATTGTATAACATCAAATCTGAACTAGAAGATTTGAGTTTGAAATACACTAAACCAGATGCATATTTTAATATTGAACATAAATTAACAGAAACTGAAGCCGAAAGAAAAAAATACATTGATGATTTCTGTAAGACTATTTCAGAAAAACTTGAAGCCGAAGGTTTAGAATTTGAGATCAAAGGTCGTTCAAAATCAATCAATTCAATTTATCGAAAAATGATTAATCAAGGAATTCCTTTCGAGGAAGTTTTTGATTTGTTTGCGATTCGTGTAATTTATCGTTCAGATAAAAAGAATGAAAAATTCTTAGCTTGGAAAATTTATTCGTTGGTGACGGATTTATTTATTCCAAATCCAAAACGTATGCGCGACTGGATTTCTCAACCCAAAACTACTGGTTATGAATCGCTTCACGTAACGGTTATGGGACCACAAGCGCTTTGGGTAGAAGTACAAATTCGTTCCGAAAGAATGGACGAAGTTGCCGAAATGGGTATCGCAGCACATTATAAATACAAAGAAAATATATCGGACGACGAAACGAAAGTTGATGAATGGATTCATCAAGTTCGTGAAATGTTGGAGCAAGAAGATACTAAGGATGCGATTGAGTTTATGGATAATTTCAAGTTCAATTTGTACTCCAAAGAGATTTATGTTTTTACGCCAAAAGGAGACTTGCATTCGTTACCAAAAGGAGCGAGTTCGTTGGATTTTGCTTACTCTATTCACACCAATGTTGGTGACCATTGTTTGGGTGCAAAAGTGAATGGAAAATTGTATCCGCTGTCGCATCAATTGCAAAGTGGTGATCAAGTAGAAATCATTACATCAACACAACAAAAACCAAAATTAGAGTGGTTAGAATATGTTGTAACGAGTAAAGCGAGAAGTAAAATTAAAGCTTCTTTAAACTCAGATAAACGTAAAGTTGCAGAAGATGGAAAAGAAATTATTCAACGTAAATTAAGACATTTAAAGGTTGATTTTAGTGAAAATACGATTAATCAGTTACAGCAATACTTTAAGTTAAGTTCGAGTCAAGATGTATTTTATAATGTTGCAATGGGAATTATTGACAACAATGATTTACGTAAATTTGCAGAACGAAATACTGGTTTCACAGGATTGATTAACCGTTTCAGAAAATCAACATTCAATACAACTAAAAAAGATAATATTTCTATCGACAAAACGAAATTAGATAGTCTTGTTTTTGGGAATGATGAAGAGCGTTTAGATTATGAATTAGCGAGTTGTTGTAATCCAATTCCGGGTGACAAAGTATATGGTTTTATCACAGTTTCAAAAGGAATAAAAGTACATAAGGTAGATTGTCCAAACTCAGTTTCGTTACAAGCAAATTATGCGTACAGAATTATAAAAGCGAAATGGATTGATTCTTCTCAACAAGAATTTAAAGCGTTGATTGAGTTACAAGGTTTGGATCGAGCTGGAATGGTGAGTGATATTACGTTAGTTATTTCAAAAAATAACTCGTTGAACATGCATAGTATTAATTTATCTGAGGATGCAGGTATTTTTGATGGAAAGATTACAGTTTCAGTTAAAAATAAAGCCGAATTAGAAAAAATCATGATGGAAATGAAAAATATTGAAGGAATTCAATCTGTAAAACGAACATACAAAAATTAGTTTTTATAAAATATTTAATTAACTTTATATAAATTAACGATTTATGAAAAAAATATTATTAGCTTTTGCATTTCTTCCAATGTTGAGTTTTGCACAAGAAAATTCAAATGAAAAAGTTTTAAATAGAATTGTACCAAGTTCTATATCTATTTCTGAATATGAAAATAGTAGACCTGCAATTTTTATTGATGGAGAGAGAGTTGATAAAAGTATTTTTACGAAAATGAGTCCAGATGAAATTAAATATATTACAGTAATCAAAACAGATAAAAAATATCCAAACGGAAAAATTGATATTGTTTCCAAAAAAGAGAAAGAATCATAACATAAAAGTTTGAGAAATTATGGAACAAATATTAATGATATGAAAAAATTACTATTAGCTTTTTTATTTCTTCCATTGTTGAGTTTTGCACAATCTAAAACTTTGAATGATACAATTCCTGGAATTAAAAATTCTAAATTAATCATTTCTTAACCAAAAAAAGATTTAAAAATAGGTTATTCAATTGACGGAAAAGATGTTGATTATGCAAGTTTTATTGCAGTAAATATGGATTTAGTAGATGATTTAAAATTTACAAAGCCTAATTCAAAATATCCAGATGGTAAAATAGAACTTTTTCTTAAAAAAAATAAACAAACAAAAAAGTCCAACTATTGTTGGATTTTTTTTGCTTGCTCATGTTACTAACAAAGGCACAAAGTTACAGAAATCTTTTTGATAATATCGCTTCATTTCTATTGAATAATCTTGTTAATTTTACATCCCGAAAACAAACAAACTCACGATGAACAAACAGAACTATAATCCAATTGAAGAAGTACTTGAAAAAATCAACGAAAAAGGAGGTTGGGTTAATACGCATTCACACTTAGATAGAGCTTATTCATTGACTTCGGACACTTTCGCATTATCAAATTCTTACTTAAAAGAAAAATGGCATTTAGTTGATGATATGAAACGTAATTCATCTGTTGATGATATTTATTTCCGAATGGAAAAAGCGATTAATTTCATGTTAGAGCAAGGTTGTCAAGCAATTGGTTCTTTTATTGATGCGGATGAAGTGATTGAAGATCGTAGTATACAAGCTGCTCAACGCTTAAAAGATAATTACGGAAAAGACATCGAAATGCGTTTTGCAAATCAAGTACTGAAAGGAGTTATCGATCCAAAAGCGCGCGAATGGTTTGATATGTCTTCTGATTTTGTGGATATTATCGGAGGTTTACCTGCAAAAGATTTCGGTCGAGAAGATGAGCATTTAGATATTTTATTATCAACTGCAAAAGCAAAAAATAAATTGGTTCACGTTCATGTTGATCAATTTAACACAGACGAAGAAAAAGAAACGGAACAATTAGCTTTGAAAACGATTGAACACGGAATGCAAGGAAAAGTTTCTGCGGTTCACTCAATTTCTGTAGCGGCTCATCCAAGAAAATATCGTTACGAATTATATGATTTAATTAAAAAAGCAGATATGCACATTGTTTCTTGTCCAACTGCTTGGATAGATCACAATCGTACAGAGCGTTTGGCGCCTTCGCACAACTCGGTAACGCCAGTTGATGAAATGATTCCAAGAGGAATTAACGTTGCCTTCGGAACAGATAATATTAATGATATTTATAAACCTTTTTCTGATGGTCATTTACTTACAGAATTGAGAGTAATGCTAGAGTCTTGTCACTTTTATGATGTGGAACAACTTTCAAATATTGCAACAGTAAATGGTTTGAAAGCTTTAGGAATTCAAAAATAAAATGTATATTTATACAAAATTAAATCTCGCTATTGCGGGATTTTTTTTGGAACATAAAATTAAAAACTACAATAAATTATGCGATTAAATGTACAGAATGAAACGGCTCAACTGCAAACTGTAGTCTTGGGTCGAGCAGAATCTAACGGAGCTAATCCAACACTTGATCAGACGTTCGATGCCAAATCTTATGAAACCGTAAAGAATTATGATTATCCAAAAGAAGAAGATTTGATTGCGGAAATGTCAGAATTTGAACAAGTTTTGAAGAAATATAATGTTGAAGTTTTACGTCCAACATTGATCGAAGATTGCAATCAAGTTTTCTCTCGAGATGTCGGTTTTGTTATTGATGATGAATTCTTTATCTCGAATATTATTCCAGATCGTTTAGAAGAATTGCAAGCGTATCGCGAAATAAAACGTCAATTCAAAGGAAATAAAATCAATGCATTACCAGAAGAAGTTTATGTAGAAGGTGGCGATGTGATTTTGTATAACGATTATATTTTTGTTGGAACGTACAAACAAGCAGATTTCAAAAATTATAAAACAGGACGTACAAATGTTGAGTTTGTAAAGTATATCAAAGCTAAATTTCCGAATAAAAAAGTATTGGATTTTGAATTGAAAAAGAATGATGAAAATCCATATGAAGGAATTTTACATTTAGATTGCACTTTCAATCCTGTTGGGAAAGACAAAGCAATTATTTACAAAGATGGCTTTTTATTTGAGAATGAATATCAGCAAATTGTCGATATTTTTGGAAAAGAAAATTTATTCGAAGTAACAAAAGAAGAAATGTATTGGATGAATCCAAATGTGTTTTCAATTTCTCCTGAAGTTGTTGTTTCTGAGAAAAATTTTATACGTTTAAATGATCATTTAGAAAATGTATGGAACATAAAAGTGGAACGAATTAATTACCGCGAAGTTTCTAAAATGGGAGGTTTACTAAGATGTTCTACAATGCCATTAATCAGAAAATAACATGAAACAAAAACAATATACGTCAACTATTTTGATGGTTGAGCCAACAGCTTTTTATTACAATCCAGAAACGGCTGTTAACAATTATTTCCAAACAGAAACAACAGATTCTCAAGAAGATATTCAGAAAGAAGCGTTAGAAGAATTTCAAGGAATGGTTTCTGCTTTGCGTTCAAAAGGTGTAAATGTTATCACGATCAAAGATACTGCTTCACCGCATACGCCAGATTCAATCTTCCCAAACAATTGGATTTCTTTTCATGATAACGGAAATGTTGTGTTATATCCTATGTTTGCAAAAAATAGGAGACAAGAGCGTCGTGAAGAAGATGTATTGAGTTTGTTGGAAGAAAAAGGTTTTCATATTGATGATGTGATTGATTTTACATCGGCAGAAGAAGACGAAATTTTCCTGGAAGGAACAGGAAGTATTATTCTTGATCGCGAGCATGAATTGGCTTATGCATGTATTTCTCAACGAACTGATGAAGATTTATTGATTGAATTTTGTGAGGAATTAGAATATACGCCAGTTATTTTTCATGCGAATCAAACTGTAAATGGAGAACGCAAACCAATTTATCATACAAATGTAATGATGTGTATTGCAGATAAGTATGCGATTATTTGTTTGGATTCTATCGATGATAAAAAAGAAAAGAAAACAGTTTGTGAGTATTTATTAGAAGCTGGAAAAGAAATAATTGCAATTACAGAAGCACAAGTGCATCAATTTGCTGGCAATATGTTGCAAGTTGGAGGTTTAGGACAATCATATTTGGTGATGTCACAAACGGCTTATAATTCGCTTAATCAAGAACAAATTTCTAAAATTGAGGCTTATAATCCAATATTACCTGTTAAGATAGATTTGATTGAAAAATTAGGAGGAGGAAGCGCTCGCTGTATGATGGCGGAAGTTTTCTTACCAAAAAATAAAAACATTTAGCTTAAAATTTACAAATCCGAGTTTTTTACTCGGATTTGTAAATCATGCAAAATAGTTTTAAACTATCTTTCAATCGGTAAATTTTCGTCAGCGCCCCATTCAGACCAAGAACCATCATAAACTTTTACCTTATCAAAACCTGCAATTGTCGAAGCCAAGGCTAGGATGGAAGCTGTAACACCAGAACCGCACGAAAAAATATTTTCTTTGGATGAATCTGTCAATTTTTCGAAAATTGCTTTCAGTTTTTCTTTTGATTTATATGATGTATCAGCCAAAACATTTTCAAAAAATAAATTCTTAGAAGCTGGAATATGTCCGCTTCGTAAACCTTGTCTTGGCTCAGGAGAAGTCCCCTTGAAACGCCCTTCTGATCGAGCATCTATAATCATTTTTGAATCATCATTTATTGCATTTAACATAACTTGTGTATCAGCAAACCAATTCGATTGAAAGTCAGCAATAAAGTCACCTTTTATAGTAGGTAGAAAATAAGTAGAAGTTGTGACAAAATTATTATCCATCCAAACATGTAATCCGCCATCTAAAACATATATTTCATTGTGTCCCATTACTTTGAACATCCACCAAACTCTCGGACTCGAATAAACTCCCCAACGATCATAACAAACGATGATAGAATCTTGATTAATGCCCAAATTTTGAGCTTCTTTTGTAAAAGTTTCTTCATCAACAAATGTATGAGGAAATTGCGAAGAATGATCAGAAAATTTTCCTTCCAAATCAAAGAAAAGAGAATTCGGAATTAATTTTAATTCTTGATCTTTTATTGATTGTCCAACTTTATCAATCGTACAATCTAAAATAATTAAATTTTTAAGATATAGATTATCATGTAATTCTTGTGTTGATATGATTGGTGAATTGAAAGTCATTTCTGTTTTATTTTTTATAAAAGTAAAAAAACGCAACCATTTTTGGTTACGTTTTCTTATCTATCTTATTTATTTTTTCTTTAACTGATAATTTTGTGCTAAAGCTCCAGTAATTTCATTTCCTTCTAAATCTAATTGGAATAAAATATTCTCTCCAACCTTATAACGTTTATATTCATCGTCTTTTGTTTTTAATGAAATTGAATTACCATCATCAGTCCACGTAATATTACCTTGATTTTCAACCTTTAGGTTTTTGTCGATATATTCCTCTGTTAAGGTATATGTATTATCTTGATTTAAAGTTAATTCTGTTTTAATTCCTTCACAATCAGCACAAGGGATCACGCCCTCATAAGTTCCGTCCCAATCTAAAGCAGATTGAGAAGTGGAGTCATCGATTTTTTGTGATGATTTATTTTCAGTGGCAGGAGTACTTTCAGTCTTTTTTTCGCAAGCTGTGAATAATATGCTTGTAAAAGCACATAATACAAATAATTTTTTCATAATATATTTATTTTAAGGTTATTATTTTAAGTTAAAGCCAATTTTTATCATTGGTCCAAACATATCCATATCATAAACAAAGTTGGAATTGTTACTTCCTTTCTCGTAGTCCATACTTATGATTTGATAGCCCGCCATTGCGTAAAATAAATCAGAGAATTGATAACCAGCCAATCCTTCTAATTGCCATGCTAATTTTGAGCCGATTCCAAATCCTCCAATTTCTCCAGAAACATTATACAAAAACTTTTTGTTTGGTAAACTTCTTGTTCTTGCAACTAACATTGGATCTACCCAAGTTTTAGAAATACTACGATCTAAATGCATTGGTTTTAAAGAAACTGGATTGATTAGATTTACATCAAATCCAGATTTAATATTTACAAGGTTCATACTAATACCAGCTTCTAGCCAAGGTGTAATTTTTCTCAATAAACCTGCTTCAAAAGAGAATTGTTTTACTGTTAATTTACCATCCAAAACTAAAGGGTCTTTTTTAACATTTGCAGCTAAAGAAGCATAAATAATATCAGATGTAATCACCCAATCTTTGTTTTCGGCTTCAAAAATTAACATTCCAGCAAATTTCAAATGCTCAAAAAAGTCTGAAGGGGATTGACTTACATGTACATTCGGAAGTCGAGAAACACTCGCTTTTCCTTTCATATGAGGCAACATCATATTTGGCTCTACTTTGAAATGCCAAGAATCATCTGGCTGAATTGAGTCTTGAGCAAAAGTTTGCGTACTTGATGCTAATAGAATTAAAAATGTGCTTTTTTGAAAAAAGTTAAACATAATTTTTTAAGTTTCGTTTTATTAATTATTTCAAATGATAGAGAGAATGTAATCTTCCCCTTGTTAA
>NZ_DFRA01000002.1:0-187625 GCF_002378465.1 Empedobacter sp. UBA3475
GATTTTCAAATCTAAAGGAACCTGTTTCAGAATCTCACGAGATGCGAACCTGAAATAAATTCTACTTGACATTTTGTAATTAAATGATTTTACTAAATAAAGCTGATAAATTAAAATATTGTAATTTTAGAAAAAATAAATATGGACAATAGGTCTATTATAAGTAAATATAAAGATTTACATAATGAAGTTTTAAGTGATTTTTCAATTAAATGGAATCCTGAAAAATCTAAAAATTTTAAATCAGATGTTATTAAATTCTTTTACTTTGAAAAAGAATTTGATTGGAATATATTATTAAATGCTCTATACGTAATTGATGACACAGAATACGCCAAGAAAAATTACTTAAAATTTAAATTATCTGGACCTACTAAAATACTAGATATAGGAGAACAATACCTGAGGCTTTACGGAATTTTAAATGCTGTTTATCAACAACAATTAGCAATAATTAACTTAATTGAGATTCATAAAATTCCACACAAATCCAAAATAGTTAATGATTTAAAAAAGTATAAAATAATTGAATTAAGAAATAAAATTGGTGCTCACTCTACGAATTACATAAGCAATGACTCTAAAGATTTTGATGTTTACGAAATTTCACGGGTTGATTTAGAAAATGATAAAATTCTATTAATAAAAAATCAAGATATTGATGAATCTTATGATCTTGAATCTCTATTATGTGAGTTTGATTATGAGATTCAAAGAATATATTCAATAATATTAAACAAATTTCTCAAGAAAAAGAATATAACTAAATATCTAACTATTTTGGATAATATAGATTTTGAAAAAGATGGAGGATTGTTGATAGGAGACATAAAAATATTCAAGCATAAATAAAAACCTCCGCTCAAATTATTGAGTGGAGGTTTCTTTTTACGCATATTTAGTAAAGTCTATATATCGTCAAAATCGATATTGGTAAAAGATTCAACTTGCGTTTCGTCTTTACCCACAACTTTAATTTTTGGATCAAAATCTTTCTGATGTCTTTCCGAAATTACCTCTTGTCCTTTTTGAGCAAAAACAAAATCGGTCGTTTCGTCTAACATATCTTTGAAACTTTCAAAATCTTCTTTGTACAAGTAGATTTTATGTTTTTTGTAATACACATTTCCATCTTCCTGCGTATTTTTTTTACTTTCAGTAATCGTCAAGTAATAATCCCCTGCTCTTGTTTCGCGGACATCGAAAAAATAAGTTCTTCTTCCAGCCCTTAATACCTTTGAAAAGACTCCTTCTGCATCCACCTTTTCTTGGTTTTCAAAATCATTCATAAGTCTAAATAGAGTTTAATTGTTAAATGTTTCCTAACAAATCTAAAAAAAATTAAGAAAATAACAACGTTTTAAACAATTATTTTCTATTATTTTATTAAATCTATATAAATAAACTTAATCTAGCAGTTGTTTATTGTACAATTCATAATAATAACCATGCTTATTTAATAATTCGCTGTTCGAACCATTTTCTAAAACATGACCATCTTCTAAAACCAAAATCTGATCAGCGCGCTTTGCAGAAGACACACGATGCGTAATAATGATGGTTGTTTTACCATTAATCTCAGAAGATAAATTATTCAAGATTTGTTCTTCGGTTTCGGTATCTACAGCAGACAAACTATCATCAAAGATTAATATTTTCGGATCATTTACCAATGCACGAGCTATAGAAACACGTTGTTTTTGACCTCCAGAAAGCGTAACGCCGCGTTCACCAACAACTGTTTCGTAACGTTCTTTAAATCGATCAATATTATCATGAACAACAGCTTTCTTCGCAAAAATTTCAGCCGTTTGCTCATCTGTATCGTCAGAACCAAACAAAATATTATTGGTTAGCGAATCCGAGAAAAGGAAAGCTTCTTGCGGAACATAACCAATTTCTTCTCGAATAGATTCTACATTAATATCATGAATATTTTTACCATCAATCAAAATTTCACCAGAAGTCGGTTCCAGCGAACGCGCAACTAACAAAGCAATTGTCGATTTTCCTGAACCTGTTTTTCCAAGAATCGCTAAAGTTTCACCTTTATTAATTTTGAACGAAACATTATCCAACGCCTTAATTCCTGTGTTTTCGTAGATATACGTCACATTTTTAAATTCGATTGTTCCTTCTACTTCATGATTGACTAATTGTTTTTCTTTCACATCAGTTTCAGCATTCAAAAATTCGTTGATACGAAACATTGATGCTTCCGCACGCTGCACAACCATTGTAATCCAACCCAACGAAGTAAATGGCCAAATTAACATATTTAGGTAAAGGAAAAATTGTGCAATAGAACCAATATCCATTGTTCCTTCTATATATTTTACTCCTCCCAAATACAAAATCACCAAATTACTCACACCAACTACAACAACCATCAATGGTCCAAAAGCTGCCTGAATTTGAGCTAAATTAAGCGCACGTTTCTGATATTCGTCTGCTTCTACTTCGTATTTAGATTTAATAAATTCTTCCGAATTGAATGATTTTATCACACGAATTCCAGCAAAAGTATCTTGTACAGATGACGAAATCGTAGATTGTTGTTCTTGTACGCGCTTACTTTTCTTGTTAATATTTCGTGCAACATTATAAATTAACAATGATAAAATCGGTAATGGAGCTAATGTATAAAGCGTTAATTGTTGATCAATTTGCAACATAAAATACGCAATGATCACAACTCGCGATACCAAATCAATTGGATACATAATTCCAGGTCCAAGATACATACGCACCAATCCGACATCTTCGGTAATACGATTCATCAAATCGCCCGTTTTGTGTTTTTTGTAAAAGGACAACGATAATTTTTGATACTTATCGTAAATCACATTTTTCAAATCGAACTCAATATAACGCGATGCCACAATAATCATTTGTCGTGTACCAACCGTCAAAACTCCTCCCAAAACTTTAAAAAAGAAAAAAGCCAAACTGGCGTACATCAAACCATCTTTCAAAAGATCGAGATTATCTGTTCCTTCTTTCTTAAAATTTCGTAGCAATTCTTCAACTGTATTGATTGCTTCTCTAATATATGTAACGGAATAAACCTGCACCCAATTGGCACAAATCGTAAAAATGAAGCCCAAAAATATTCTCCATTTATACTTCCATAAAAATTTATTTAACTTTTGTAATGATTTCACAAAACAAAATTACATTCTTTTTTTTACCTTTGCATCAATTTATTAGACGTTATATCATTGAAATTATGTTGGGAAGAAGACAACTACGCGAAAAAGTAATGCAGAATATCTATGCTTACAATAGTTTAGGAACTGAAGGCGAAGAAAGAGCGGTCGAGAAAAATATGATGAAAAGTATCGATCAAATCTACGATTTGTACATTTATCTCCTAAATTTGATTAAAGTTCAAAAGGACATTGCAGAGCATAAAATTGAACTTGCAAAATCAAAAAACTTTCCAACCCAAGAAGATTTAAATCCAAATTTAAAATTTGTTCAGAATAAAGTATTCAAAATTATTGAACAAAATCTTGAATTATCTCGTTATTCAAATGACAACAAATTTTTACTTTGGGATATTTATGATTCTTATCCAAACAATATCTTTAAAAATTTGACAGAAAGTGAATTGTACAAAACGTACATGAGCAGCGACAAACATTCTTTTGAAGAAGACAAAGAATTTATCTTGAACTTTTTCGTAGGGTTTATTGCTGAATATGAAGATTTACACGATTACTTAGAAGGAATTCAGATCACGTGGGCAGACGATGTACATATTGCAAATGCGATGGTACACACAACGATAAAATCGTTCCGTCAAAACAGTTCTCCGTTGATTTCTTTGTTCAAAGTTTACAAAGATTTAGATGACAAAAAATTTACTGAAGAATTATTCCGTAAAACTATTCGTCACCAAGTAGAAACAAGAAAAATCATTGACGAAAAAGCTCAAAACTGGGAATTAGATCGTATTGCGACAATCGATTTGATTATTTTAGAAATGGCTTTGACAGAATTTTTATATTTCTCAAATATTCCTGCAAAAGTTACAATCAACGAATATGTGGAATTAGCGAAGAGTTATTCGACAGAAAAATCGCGTGTTTTTGTTAACGGAATCTTAGATAAAACATTAAAAGAGTTAAAAGACAATAATAATTTACCAAAATACGGTAGAGGTTTATTATAATCACTATTTTTTCTTAATTTTGACTAAGACAAATAATTATAAAAATGAAAAGTAAATTATTTATTTTAGGTGCATTTGCATTATCATTCGCAATCAGCTCTTGTGGAGAGAAAAAAGCTAGCGACAATTTTACAGCAGAAGAAACAGCTCAACAAGCTGAAAATGTTGTAGATCCAGCTACAGCTCCAGTTTTAACATTAGCAGAAGCAAATCACGATTTTGGAGATGTAAAAGCTAACAATAAAGTAGAAACATATATCAAGTTCAAAAACGATGGTAAATCTCCATTAGTTATTCGCGATGCGTCTGCAACTTGTGGTTGTACCGTTCCTGAATTCCCTTCTACTCCAATTGCGGTAGGAGCTACAGATTCTATCAAAGTTGTTTACACAGCTGGAAACATGAACGGAAAACAACAAAAAACAGTAACTTTAGTAACAAACACAGTAAACGGTCACGAGAAATTTGATATTTCTGCAAACGTTGTTGGAGCTACTGCAAATGATCAAAATGCGCAACAAGCATTTGGACAATAAGTATTAAATCGATAAAATATAAAAATGATTCAAACAATCTTTTTACAAGCTGGTGCACAAGGCGGAGGAATGTCTATGCTTTTGATGTTCGGAGGAATGTTCGTAATTATGTACTTTTTCATGATTCGTCCTCAACAAAAGAAAGCGAAACAAGAAAAACAATTTCAAACGGATATCAAACGTGGTGATCAAGTTGTAACAACTTCTGGAATTCACGGGAAAATCAACGAAATTTATGACGACGCTGTTATCATCGAAACTGGAGCTGGAAAAATTAAATTTGAAAAGGCTGCAATTTCTCGTGAATTAACTGCTGCACGTTATTCAAAAACGACTGACAAAGCTGAAAAATCAGACAAAGTAGTAGAAGAAAAAAACTAAGTTTAAGGTTAACATATATTTAACTGATTGCCGAAGGAATTATTCTTCGGCATTTTTTTAACTTCAAACCATGAAAAACAACCAACCTTTTGTAGCAGGTATTACTGGCGGAATAGGATCTGGCAAAAGTACAGCAGCAAAATTCTTCGAAGAATTAGGTATTCCGGTATATAATTCTGACACAAGAGCGAAAACGATTCAGAATGAAAACTCTGAAGTAAAAGTTAAAATTATTGCAGCTTTTGGTGAAGAAGCGTACAATGAAAATGGTTTGAATAAACCATATCTATCAAAACAAGTTTTTCAGAATAATGAAAAATTGAAGCTATTAAATTCAATTGTTCATCCAGCAGTTTTCCAAGATTTTGAAGATTGGAAAAAAGCTCAAAAATCGGACATTGTAATGAAAGAAGCTGCCATTTTAATAGAAAGTGGTAGTTACAAAGATTGCGATGTTGTGATAAGTGTAGTGGTCGATATAGAAACGCGAATTGCACGAACTATAGAAAGAGATGGTTTATCACGAGAAGAAATTCTTGCGAGAATAAACAATCAGATTTCGGACGAAGAACGAATCGCTAAATCAGATTTTATTATTGATAATAATGGCGATTTAGCTCACTTGAAAAATGAAGTGGAACAAACGTTTATCAAAATCAAAAAAATGATTTAATCGTCCAAATTTTAACAAAAAGATAGAAATTAGAAAAGATTAAACTATTTTTAATCATTCAATAAAAAATAAATGAAAAAAGGATTTTATAAAATCTTAATCGTTATCATGAGTGTTGCGCTTATAGGATTGATAATTATTCAATTCTATTGGCTAAACTTAACAATTCAGAATGGTACAGACAGTTTTAACAACAATGTGTACCAAGCGATGAATTATACAACAGAGAAAATAAACAAAAACGAATTAGAGCGTTATTATAAGAAATTCAATAATATACAATCTGATTTAAAATCAAATAAAGATAAACCGCAAGTTGTAACCAATCAAGTCATCAAAGATTCGCTTGGTGTAACGTACGCTTATGTAACGCGCTATGTAGTCGAAAAATCGATGTTGCCATCATCTGGAAAATACAATGACAGCTTAACGAAAGCGAATATTTATTCGCAAGAACGCGTTTTCAAAATAGACAAAGATTCTTCTGCAAGAGGAATTCCGAATCTTAATCTGAATTTTGAACACGCTTTACAAGACGGAACATTTACATTGGAAAGTGCTGCACGTTGGGACGCTGGTTCTACGCCAATCGACAAACGTGTGAATTATGCGATGCTAGATTCTATTTTGAAAAACGAATTACGCAACAGAGGAATTCACCAAGCAATGCCAATTTTGGCAGTTTTGAAAAAAGATTCGACAGAAACAAATGTCAAATCAAAAGATTTCGATCGCAATAAAATTGAGTTTATGGTTCCGCTATTTTTGGATAGAAAGGATCATATCGAATATTATTTGGCAGCAAATTTTGTTAACCGAAATTTAGCCATTATTGCACCAACCGTTCCAGTTATTTCGTTGACATTTATCTTAACCATGATTATTATTACGGTTTTCTCCTTGTCAATTTATTATATGCAATTGCAACGCAAGAGTTCGGAAATCAAAACAGATTTCATCAATAATATGACGCACGAATTCAAAACGCCTATTGCAACCATTAATATTGCGTCTGATGCATTGCGTAATGAAAAGATATTTACTGATCCTGAAAAGGTGAAATATTATGCAGATTTGATCAAACAAGAAAACAAACGTATGAATGCTCACGTTGAGATGGTCTTACGAATGTCGAAGCTTGATCGCAATCAAATGGACATGAATTTTCAGGAAGTAAATTTGAATGGTATTGTACAAAAAAGTGTTGAGCCGATAAGATTTATTGTAGAAGAAAGAAATGGTACAATATTTGAGGAATACAACGCAGAACAATCATTTGTAAAAGGAGATCCCTTCCATTTAGAGAATATCGTTATTAATGTATTGGATAATGCTCGAAAATACTCTCCAAACACACCAGAGATTAGAGTAAAAACATACAACAAAGACAACAATTTTTTAATTGAAATTTCTGATAAAGGAATGGGAATGTCGCAAAACGTTCTGAAAAAAATATTTGAACAATTTTATAGAGAAGAAACGGGAAATATACACAATGTAAAAGGTCATGGACTTGGGTTGGCTTATGTCAAAAAAATCGTTCAGCTTCACGGCGGACAGGTTTGGGCAGAAAGTTCAGCAGGAAAAGGAAGTACTTTTTTCATTAAAATCCCTCTAAAATCATAGATCAATGAGTGATAAACAACGATTACTTTTAGTAGAAGATGATCCAAGCTTCGGAAGTGTATTAAAGGATTATTTGGTTATAAACGATTTTGACGTAACGCACGCAATCGATGGTGAGGACGGTCTTACCAAATTTAAAGAAAGTGATTATGATCTATGCATCCTTGATGTAATGATGCCTAAAAAAGATGGTTTTACATTAGGAAAAGAGATCAAAGAACTAAAAAGTGAACAACCAATTATATTTTTAACAGCGAAAAACATGCGCGAGGATGTTTTGAATGGTTACAAAATTGGAGCAGACGATTATGTCTTAAAACCATTTGATTCAGAAGTTTTATTGTACAAAATAAAAGCTGTTTTACAACGTAATTCTGGCGAAGAAGAAAAATTTGAACAAGAAGATTTCAAAATTGGTAAGTTTACGTTCAATGCAAAATTGAGACAATTAATTTACGATGGTAAATCACAGAAACTTTCGCCAAAAGAAAACGAATTATTACGTTTATTGGCAGTTTACAAAAATGATTTAATGCCTCGTGAGATTGCCTTAACACGTATTTGGCACGATGATAATTACTTTACATCACGTTCTATGGACGTATATATTGCGAAATTACGTAAGTATTTGAAGAAAGATCCAGCAGTAGAAATCGTGAATATTCACGGTGAAGGATTCCGACTTTTAATTCAGGAATAAGATTAATCTTTATAGAAAAAAACCTCAACATAGTTGAGGTTTTTTTGTGGTATTGTACCGTCATTTACAATAATACATTTCCAATTTTGATAGGTTTGATCTAAGACTGATTGTAGACATTCGTCCATATAAATAGACTGATTGTAGCAAGGAACAATAACCGAAATAAGAGGTTGTTGCATGATGTGTATATTAAGTGTTTCTAATTTAGCTGTTTACAATGTTACTTCATTTGTAAGAATATACAAGTTATTATTTGATGGCATTGCTCTTCTATTTTTTAAGCGTATTTATTTATCATTATTTATTTTATACGATAATTAAGATATTCTTAATGAAAAGTAGATTTACTAATTATAGCTTATGCTTTCTTATTTATAGGAATGTGGTGAGTGTATAGTGAAAAGGATGAAAGAGTTTAGCTTGTTCGTTGTCTTGTGTCACAATGGATATGCCGACAAAAGGAAAAATTGTTGATGAGTTTTGTTGTTCTTGTATTTGTGGTGATAATTTAATTTCTGCAAGTGGTGTAGCAAGGTTATCTATTGGAACATAGAAATTTTGAAAATTGATAAGATTTAACTCTAATTCTTCGGTGCAAACCAACCATCCTATACTGATTTCTAAAAAAGCGTTTGGGAATTTGGATTTGTGTTGAAATACTAGGCCTGCTTGTATTTTTAATTCATTTGTTTGGGCATTATATTCCACATAAAACGGGGATAGTTTGCACTTTTTGTTGAGTGAACGATGTTGTAATTTACCATTTTTGTAGGCTTCTACTAGTGCTGTGTACATGGTAGATTGATTGGTTTCTTTTTTTATAGTAGAAAAAAATGAAACCAATTGGTTGTGAAAAGTTCCGTCTTTTTGTTTCCAGTTGAATGGTAGTATGTGTTTCTTGAATGATGCGGAAAACATCGATAATTCTTTGAAACGTCTCTTAACTTCTATTGTATTTGGATGTTGTTGTGCTGAACTATTAACAAATCCGCCTGCATATTTTTTGACAAAAGATTTACCATTACGTTGAAAAAAAATTAAATTTCCTAATTTACCATTTATATTAAATTCATTATCTGTTTTAGCCATAAATTTACTATATTTAACTATTGAAAATCAATTAATTAAATTTAGCGAATTTATTTCTATTTTTCTCCTTTTTAATTATTTTTTACTTCTTCAACTGTATTCCTAAGTTATTTTTATAGTAGTTCTATGCTACCTCTGTGCTACCTTTATGTCGCCTCTAAGCCGACTTAAAGAGGAGGTTTGTTATAGGAATTTGTGATGATACTTCATGTATATTAGCTATAATGATGCTGAATAAATTTGTGGATTGCTTAATTTTGATTTTGATTTGTTTTATACAAACAGATTGTTTAGTGTTTCTTGCTAAATGTAGATTAGTAGAGGTTAGCTATTAGGTTTTGTTGTAAAGTAAAGTTGTTACCGATTAATATGAGCTTTTTCTAATTATAGGTATTTATATCCTTTAAATAGTCCTAATTTATATAGTAATTTTAGTAATCTTGATTTTTTTAGTAACTCTAATTTAGTAGAAATGTTGTCATTTCCATTTTATTAGTTTTAAAGATGTTCTAAAGCCAATATCTTTAATATAATTTATATACGAAATATCAAACGTTGAGTATTTCAAAATAAAAAAAATATGATTTTTAATTCTTTTATGAATTAGTTTCTTTTGTGAATTATTTAGCTTTTTTTTTAAAGTTTCTTTAATTTGCTAACCTCCTTATTATTAATATTTATAAGATTTGAATGATTTTTTGCTAACTGTGAATATATTCGGAAAAAGTATAAACGGCAGTAATCTGATTGATATAATAAACTGGGATATTGTTGATAGCAAAGCTAAAAATTAAAAGTACCACCAATAGAAATGGAAAGTAGAGAAAATTAATATCTAAATTAACACCGAAATAAATTAAAAAGACGACTAACAAAATAAGTTTCAATCCTAGATTGAAACTTATTTTATACATACCAGCCATTAGAAGCGCTTCTTTAGGGAAATTAATTTTAGAAATAATTCCCTTTCCTGCGTTTACAGAAACCATAGAGCTTTGAACTGTATCAGCAAATACACTCCATAAAATTGTACCAATCACAACAAACAAAGGATAAGGAATACCAACTCCTTGTACTGAAACAACACCTGATCCATTTAAAAACAGCCACACTAATTAGTTAATAATAACTGGAGCAAATGCCAAAAAATACCCAAATAAGACTGTCTATACTGTGCTTGTATGTCCCTTTTAGCCATCTGAAAAGCTAAAAAGTGAGAATTTGATATATCTTTAAATATATTTTTTAATTCCTTGAGGAAATGTGTTTTTTTTGTCAGAAGAGTAAACTACTGTTTTTAAACTCATAAAAACTTTTTAGGTTAAGGTTTTAAGTTTATAGATTAATTTCTTCATTAACCTATAAAACCCTTTTTTAATTATATTGTTTTTCGTAATAATTTTGATAATCGCCAGATGTTACATTGTCCAGCCATTCTTGATTTTCTAAAAACCAATCGATTGTTTTAGATAAACCTTGTTCAAATGTCACCGATGGTTTCCAACCCAATTCTTCGTTGATTTTAGTTGCATCAATAGCATAACGTAAATCATGTCCTGGACGGTCTTTTACAAAGGTGATTAATTGTTCGGAAGTTCCTGCTTCTTTCCCTAATTTTTCATCCATTTGCTTACACAATTCTTTCACCAAGTCGATATTTTGCCATTCATTGAAACCTCCTACATTGTAAGATCCTCCATTTTTACCTTCGTGGAAAACCAAATCAATCGCTTTCGCATGATCAATCACAAACAACCAATCGCGCGTATATTTACCATCTCCGTATATTGGAAGTGGATTTCCATTCAAAATATTATGAATACACAATGGAATTAATTTTTCTGGAAAATGATTTGGTCCGTAATTGTTCGAACAATTCGTCATCACAATTGGTAAACCATATGTATCATGATAGGCTCTCACAAAATGATCTGAAGATGCTTTTGATGCAGAATAAGGTGAATGCGGATCATACGATGTTTCTTCCGTAAAGAATCCTTCATCTCCCAAAGCTCCGAAAACCTCATCTGTCGAAACATGATGAAAACGTTTTCCTTCGAAATTATTGTTCCAAATCGTTTTGGCAGCATTCAATAAGTTTACTGTTCCAATCACATTCGTCATCACAAAATCCAACGGATTTGTAATAGAACGATCCACGTGAGATTCCGCTGCTAAATGAATAACACCATCTGGTTGATGCTTTTCAAAAACCTCTAAAATATGTTTGGCATCCGTAATATCAGCTTTTACGAATTCGTAATTTGATTTACTTTCGATATCTTTCAAATTCTCTAAATTTCCTGCATATGTCAACGCATCAAGGTTGATAATCTTCGTTTCAGGATATTTTAAGACAAATTCTCTTACAACGTGAGAACCGATAAATCCAGCTCCACCTGTAATTAAAATAGTTTTCATAGTATTTTATAGTTGTTATTTTTAATCGTTTCCAAACAAATCGCGCGTATAAACTTTCTCTTTCACGTCAGCTAATTCAGGTGCATTTCGATTCGAGATAATCACATCACATTCTTGTTTAAAAGCTTCAAAATCATTCATCACTTTCGATCCAAAGAAAGAATCTTCTTTCAGAACTGGTTCATAAACCACCACTTCAATTCCTTTTGCTTTGATACGTTTCATTACTCCTTGAATTGCTGATGCTCTAAAATTATCTGAACCTGATTTCATAATTAAGCGGTAAACACCAACTTTTTTAGGATTTTTTGCAATGATAGAATCTGCAATAAAATCTTTTCGCGTTCTGTTTGCATCAACAATTGCTTGAATAATATTATTCGGAACTGCATCATAATTAGCCAATAATTGCTTCGTATCTTTTGGCAAACAATATCCTCCATAACCAAACGATGGATTGTTATAATGCGAACCGATACGAGGATCCAAACCAACTCCTTCGATAATTTGTTTACTATCCAAGTTGAATGTTTGTGCATAACTATCTAACTCATTAAAATAAGCGACACGCAACGCTAAATAGGTATTCGAAAATAATTTGATTGCTTCTGCTTCTGTTGAATGTGTAAACAATGTCGGAATATCTTTCTTAATTGCTCCTTCTTTTAACAAATTAGCAAAAACTTCTGCTCTTTCACTTTGTTCACCGATAATAATTCTTGATGGATACAAATTGTCGTATAAAGCTTTTCCTTCTCGCAAAAATTCGGGAGAAAAAATAATATTTTGATAGTCTAATCGTGATTTTAAATCTTCAACAAAACCAACCGGAACAGTTGATTTTATAATAACTACAGCATTCGGATTATATTGCTTGACATCCTTTATAACCGATTCTACGCTTGATGTATTAAAATAATTTGTTTTTGGATCATAGTCCGTAGGCGTTGCAACAACCACATATTCTGCATTTGCATACGCAGTTTCTTTGTCTAAAGTCGCAAGAAAATTAAGCTCCTTATTCTGCAAAAAATCTATAATTTCTTTATCTTCAATTGGAGATTTTTTTGCATTGAGCATTGCAATCTTTTCTGGAACAACATCTAACGCCACTACCTCATTACGCTGAGCTAATAAAATTGCGTTAGACAGACCAACGTAGCCTGTCCCCACTATTGCTATTTTCATTTATGGTTATTTAAAATTAGTTTAAGAGAACAAATTTAGTGAAATTCTCTCAATTCGAACACCAATTTACTAAAAATGAGCAAATAGACAAGTATATTTACTTTTACAAAATTGTGAAAATTGTTATTTCATTTTTAACTAACCGTTTATCTTATTCCTCATCTGTCAAACTGGAAAAAATATCAGTCAAAATTAGTTCTGTCTTAATATTCAAATTAACTTTACAAAAGTTAAAAATATAAACGTAATGTCTGTAAATAAAGAAATCAAACGTATCACTACCGAAACTGTGCGTAACATGAAATTTACCGGAGAAAAAATTTCGATGTTAACGGCTTACGATTTTACAATCGCTTCGCTTGTAGATGCGGCTGGAACTGAAGTTATTTTAGTTGGTGATTCTGCAGCGAATGTAATGGCTGGTCACGAAACTACTTTACCAATTACTTTGGATCAAATGATTTACCATGCTCAATGTGTCGTTCGAGGAGCTAAACGTGCTTTGGTTGTGGTTGATTTACCTTTCGGAACTTATCAATCTGATCCACAAAAAGCCTTAGAGTCTTCTGTTCGAATCATGAAAGAATCTGGTGCACATGCGATCAAATTAGAAGGTGGAAAAGAAATTGAAGAATCTATTCGTCGTATCGTAAATGCTGGTATTCCTGTTATGGGACACTTAGGTCTTACACCACAATCTATTTACCAATTTGGTTCATATAAAGTACGTGCAAAAGAAGATGCGGAAGCAGAAAAATTAATTAGCGATGCTAAATTATTAGAGGAATTAGGATGTTTTTCATTAGTAATGGAAAAAATTCCAGCTGATTTAGCTGCTAAAGTAACAGCCTCTGTTAATATCCCTACAATTGGAATTGGTGCAGGTGCAGGTTGCGACGGTCAAGTTTTAGTTGTACATGATATGTTGGGATTAAACAACGAATTCAAACCAAAATTTGTTCGTAAATATTTAAACTTAGAAGATCAAATTCACCAAGCAATTGGACAATATGTTCTGGATGTAAAATCGGGCGACTTTCCAAATGTGAATGAACAATATTAAATAAGTCATGAGTAATAAGTTTTGAGTAGTGAGTTTTTCAATAACAACTTGAGGAAATTCTAACTCAAAACTTTTATCTCACCACTCAAAACTCACTCATGAATCCAAAAATTTTATTCGAAGATAATCATTTGTTAATCATCAACAAAAAAGCAGGTGAATTAGCACAAGGAGACGAAACAGGCGATATTCCGCTTATCGATAGTCTGAAGAACTATATAAAAGAACGCGATAACAAACCTGGAAATGTTTTCTTAGGGTTGGTGCACCGTTTGGATCGTCCAACTTCTGGTGTGTTGATTTTTGCTAAAACTTCGAAAGCGTTAACACGAATGAACGAAATGTTTCAGAAACGAAATATTGACAAAGTTTACCGTGCAATTGTTCAAAGTAAACCGTCAAAAGACTTCGAAAGATTAGAACATTATCTAAAGAAAAATCCAAAAAATAATAAAACAACTGTTTATTCTAAACCAACGCCTGATGCTAAAAAAGCAATTTTAGAATACACCTATTTAGGTGCTTTGGATACTTTTCATTGTGTCGAAGTGAAGTTATTTACAGGTCGTTCACATCAAATTCGCGCGCAACTTTCTTCAGTTGGTTGTCCTATCAAAGGCGATTTGAAATACGGCGCTAAACGTTCTAATCCTGATGGAAGCATTTGTTTACATGCGCATCGCATCACGTTTGAGCATCCTGTCAAAAAAGAAGAATTGACAATTGTAGCTCCTGTTCCGAAAGATGCAATTTGGCAAGCAACGAACAAATTTAATTCGTAAATTTGTCGCTTATTTGTTTGTTAAATGAACAGCATTTTTTATTTCATAATTTTTCAAATTTCACGTTTACCACTTTCGGTTTTATACAGATTTTCGGACTTTCTGTTCTTTCTGTTGTACACGGTTATTGGTTATAGAAGACGTGTCATTAGAACAAATTTAGAAAACTCTTTTCCTGAAAAATCTCACGAAGAAATCAAAGCAATTCATAAAAAATTCTATGCAAATTTTTGTGATTATTTGGTCGAAACTTTAAAAAGTTTTTCTATTTCTCAAGAAGAATTGGACAAACGATTTACATATTCTAATCTCGACGTTTTTAATGAAATAAAAACTGAAAAACGAGATGTCATGTTGATGTGTGGGCATATTTTTAACTGGGAATGGTTTATTGGAACGGTGAAACATTTACCAACAAAAGAAAGTGCAGCTGTTTATCATAAAATTCGAAATCCATTTTGGAACGATAAAATCAACGCTATGCGTGGGCGTTTCGGAACAAAAGCATTGGACATGAAAGATGTGTTGCGTTTTATGATGAAAGCTCCAAATGATGGAGAATTAGCCTATTTATTTGTCGCAGATCAAAGTCCAAAACAATCGGCTGTTCATTATTTTATTGATTTTCTCAATCAGAGAACTCCCGTATTTAATGGTTTTGATAAAATTGCACGCCGCAAAGATATGGCTGTTGTCTTTTGTCAAACCGAAAAAATAAAACGCGGTCATTATCACACAACTTTTATTCGACTACAACCTCAACGAGATAAATTTGAAGAAAATGAAATTGTTCATCAATTTTTTCATCATTTAGAACAAACTATTCAACAACATCCAGATAATTGGCTTTGGAGCCACAAACGTTGGAAATATGCCGATTTGTAATTTTTAAATATTCATGAAAACAGCAATTGCAATCCTAAATTGGAATGGCGAAAAATTATTGCCTCAATTTTTACCTTCGGTTATTAACAATTCTAAAAACGCAACAATTTATGTAATTGATAATGCGTCGACTGACAACTCTATCGAATTGTTGACAACTCAATTTCCTTCTGTCAAAATCATTCAGAACAAAGGAAATTATGGTTTTGCACAAGGCTATAACGAAGGTTTAAAAGAAATTGATGCAGAATATTTCTGTTTATTAAATTCGGATGTCGAAGTAACTGAAAATTGGATAGAACCAATTGAAAAATTGTTTGACAACAATCCTGATATCGCCGCAATTCAACCCAAAATATTAGACTACAAAAACAAAGAATATTTTGAATATGCGGGTGCTGGAGGAGGTTTCATTGATAAATTTGGTTATCCATTTTGTCGCGGACGTGTTTTTTCAACTTTAGAAAAAGACAATGGGCAATACAACGATACCGCACAAATTTTTTGGGCAACCGGTGCAAGTTTATTCATCCGAAAAAAAGATTTCTTTGATCAAAATGGTTTTGATGAAGAATTCTTTGCACATATGGAAGAAATCGATTTGTGTTGGCGGTTAAACAATGCTGGGCGAAAAATTTATTATTGTGGAGAATCAACTGTTTATCATTTGGGCGGTGCAACTTTGGATAAATCCAATCCAAAAAAATGGTTTTTAAATTACCGAAATAGTTTGTGGATGATGCTTAAAAATCTACCTGCAAACAAACTTTTTCCGATGCTTTTCACACGTCTTTCAATGGATGGAATTGCTGCTGTTGCCTTTTTACCCAAACAAGGACTTCCACATGTTTGGGCTGTTTTCTTATCACATATGCATTTTTATTTTGGTTTTATAAAAATGTATAAAAAGCGTCAACAACATCAAATTAAAAATTATTCAGATAAAGAGTTATTGCCATTTCAATATTTCGTGCAAAAACGTCAGTACTTTAAGGATTTAAAATAATCTATCTTCAAATATTAAATCATTTCTTAAAATTTCTATAATTTTTTAAGTCTATTATTGTAGAAATAAAATCTTTTACTATCATTGTAGAACAAATCAAACTACAATGAAAAAAATATTGACAATCTTTACATTATGTTCTTTTCTAACAACTTCTTTTGCACAAAAACTTGAAGTGAATTATCAAGAAACTACTGATATTAATGTAGATGAGTTAAAGAAAAACATGAAAGTTGAAACTTCTGGTTCAGTTAATTTACCAAAAGATTTTTACGATAATATGTTTAAAAGTATGTCTGAACCAAAAGATTATACGTTGACTATTTATGACAATACATCAACTTATAAAAAGGTCGAAAAATTAAGTAATGGACAAGGAGGTGGAGGTTTTTCTATATCTGTTAGTTTTTCTGGTGGAGGAAACGGAATTTTGAAAGACTTGTCAACAAAAGAATATTCAAAAAGTGTCAACTTAATGGATAAGTCATATTTAATAAAAGATAAACTAACCGAATACAAATGGCAATTGACACGTGAAACAAAAAAAATAATTGGTTTTGATGTCAAAAAAGCAACAGCTGTAATTGATAGTACAAAATCTGTTGTTGCTTGGTATACTCCGAGTATCGCTGTCAAAGACGGACCTTCTATGTACAATGGTTTACCTGGATTGATTTTAGAAATGGAAATTATCAACACTTCAAAATCTGATAAAAAATCTTTTGGAAATGTAACTATAAAAGCTACAGAAGTTAAAGAAGTTCCAGATATGAAACCGATAGAAAAGCCAAAAGAAAAAAATGTAATTACAGAGAAAGAATTCAAAGAATTATCTGATAAGCAAATGGAACGATTCAAATCGATGCGCTCAGAAACTATTGATAAAAAAGATTAATTTTTTTAATTACTCATTAAACATTTTATACTATTTCTTGTCTAAGAGCTATAATCACATTTAAAATGAAAAAAATAATTTCAGTTTTTATTTTTCTATTTAGTTTTTCTGCCTTTGCGCAACAAGAAAAAGTAGAAATTTCGTACACAACGCGTATTATTTTGCCAGACGATTTTACGTTTCAACCTCCGGGAGGTGGCAATGGACGTACGATGCCAAAAGAAATGCAAGAGCAATTCAAGAAAAATATTCAGGAGCCGCAAGAAGCTAAGTTGACTATTTTGGGAGATGAATCTTTGTATAAAATGGTTGAAAAAATATCAAACGATCAAAGTCAAGGAATAAGGGGTCCACGTGGAGGCGGAATGCGAATGATGTCGATGAATGGAGATAATATTTATAAAAATAGTACAAATCATTTGCTTTTAAAAGAGCAAAACATGATGGGGAAAAGTTATGTTGTGAAAGATTCTTTGCAAAATTTTGATTGGAAATTAACGCGTGAAACGAAAACAATTTTAGGAAACGAAGCCAAAAAAGCAACTGCTATTATTGATAGCGTTCAGACAACAGTTTGGTACATTCCAACTTTGAAATATAAAACTGGTCCAGAAAATTATTGGGGATTACCAGGTTTAATCGCAGAAGTACAAACAGAGATTAACAGAGGAATGTTTAAAGGTTCTAAAATTATTTCTTTGACAGATATCAAAACATCAACAAATACAAAACCAATCGAAAAACCAAAAGATAAAGGTGCTATTTCTCAAACAGAATTTGATAAATTGATGCAAGAACAACGCTCACGTTTCGAAGAAATGAGAAATTCTGGCGTAAATAAACGAGATTAAGGTTTCTTAAAATTCGATTAATTTTCATAAAAATTGGTTCAATTTCATATTATAAAACTTATATTTAATTCTAAATTAATCTTAAGAAATAAAATACTATGAAAGCTTTAATCATCGTAGATATGCAATACGATTTTTTACCAGGAGGTTCGTTAGCTGTGAATGATGGAGATAAAATTATCGAACGCATAAATAAATTGCAAGAAAAGTATGATGTTGTTGTGGCAACGCAAGATTGGCATCCAGCAAATCACAAAAGTTTTGCTTCGCAACACACAGATAAACAACCTTTTGATGTAATCGAATTAGGTGGAAATCGTCAAGTTTTGTGGCCAGATCATTGTGTACAAGGCACTAAAGGAGCAGAAATACACAAAGATATCAAGCAAAATAAAATAAGTGCAATCATCCGAAAAGGTATGAATCCAGAAGTTGATTCGTATAGTGCTTTTTTTGATGTGAATAAAAAGAATCCAACAGGGCTAAATGGATTCTTAAAAGATCATAATATAACGAGTGTATACATTTGCGGCTTAGCAGCAGATTATTGTGTATATTACACAGCAAAAGATGCTTTAGCATTGGGATATACAACATATATTTTAGAAGGAACAACAAAGGCTATTAACCAAGAACTTTTTGATGAATTGAAAGAAGATTTTATCAAAAAAGGAGGAAATGTCTCGACGTATTTATTATAATATTATCAATAAATCGCTAGATAAAAATGTCATTTGAAAATCCTTAACTTTTTGAATGACATTTTATTTTTTAAATAAATTCAAAAATTATCTGTAACATTAGTCTACAAAAGCAGACTAATTAGACAAATACAACAATTATGAAAAAAGCAATCTTAACATTTGCCTTAGGAATTATTACAGCTACAATTTCTATAGCGCAAGACAATAAAACACAAAATATCGATGCAACTTATGTAATGGAAGTTAAAATGGACTACGAAAAAACCATGAAAACTATTCCAGAAGCATACAGAGCTCAAGTTGGAGGAATGCTAAAAGCTGAAATTGATGCAGGAATTTTTATGACTTACTTCTTTAAAAGTAATTCCAAAAATTCAACATTTACATTAGAAGAAAAAGTAAATAACGGACAAGGTGGATTAGGAATAATTGCTCAACAAATGGCTGCAATGGATAATAAACCAACTTATAAAGACTTTACTGTAACTCCAAATTTGTATTACAAAGAAGTTGATATGGGTGTAAAACAATATTTGATTAAAGATCAAATTCCAGATTACAAATGGAAAATCTCGCGTGAAAAAACTGATATAGCTGGTTACAAAGCGACAAAAGCAGAAGGCGTTATGATGGATTCTATTCCTGTGACAGCTTGGTATGCGCCAGAAATCCCTATAAAAGATGGACCAACTTCATTAGCTGGATTGCCAGGTTTGATTATAAAAGCTGAGTTTGAAATGAATGGAGCTAAATTAATTTACACATTGAAAGATTTAAAAATTTCTGAAAAAGAATTGAAAATTGCTTTACCTACAAAAGGAGAAGTTGTTACACAAGATCAATTTATGAAAATCGTAATGGATATTCAGAAAAAAATGCAAGAACAAATGAATGGAGGTCTAGACACTAAATAATTCATTCAAAACATATAAAAACACATCTGTTTCTAACACATAAACAGATGTGTTTTACAAAAAACTCTATTTAAGTCATCAACTAAAAAATACATATGAAGAAATTACTCTATCTAATTTTATTTACTTCTGCAGCTCAAATCTCGTTTGCGCAAGAATGTAAATTAAAAGGATCTGTTGCAAATGATGCTGGAATTCCTGTTACAGACGCTTCTGTCTCTATTTTTGATAGTAAAAACGAAGGCAAAGGTTTTGTTTTTACAAGCAATATGGGTGAATTTGAATTCAAATTGCCTTGTGGACAAAAATATGACATCGAAATTGAGCAAGCTGGTTACGAAACATATGTTGAGAATGTTGATTTGACTGAAAATGTCAACAAAAAAATAAAGCTTAAACAAGGAAAAGAAATTTCCTTAAAAGAAACAATTGTAAAAGCTCAACAAGCAATCAAAGTAAAAGGTGATACAATTGAGTTTGATGCAGATTCTTTCAAAGTTGGAAATGAGGAAACATTAGAAGATATCCTTAAAAAATTACCTGGAATTGAAGTTCAAAATGGAAAGGTAATGTACAAAGGTAAACCTATGTCGCAAGTAACAGTTGGTGGACGTGAAGTTTTGGGTGGTAACGAAAAATTATTGAACAAAAATTTACCTTCGGATGCGGTTTCTAAAATTCAATTAAACACTAAGTTCAAATCAAATCCTTTTGCTTCTTCCTTACAAGAAGATGACGAACAATTCTCGTTAAACATCGAACTAAAAGATGATATGAAACGTCTTGCATTTGGTAATGTAACACTAGGTGGAGATGCGGACAAACATACAGATGCACAAGCAAAGATTTTCTATTTCTCAGAAAAAACAGACGGGACATTAATCAATGATTTTAATACATTCGGGAAACAAGTTTTTGATCAAGATGATTATATGAGCTTCTTTGGTGGGTACTCTGAATTTAATTCTGAAGGAAGTATCTATTCATTAAGAGGAAATTCGAACAATCTAAACTTAATGACAAAAAATGATGCGCCGAGTATGAATACCTATAATGGTGCTGTGCATTTTGGTGTTGAACCAAATAAGAAACTAAAAATCTCTGGGTTTGGTTTACTTAATACAAATAACATTCGTTACAATTCTAAATCAGAACGTTATTACAACAACATCGAAACACCTTATACAACCGTCGATCAGGAACAAAATAAGAGCAATATTTTGATGGGAATGTCGCGTTTGCGTTTAGATTATAATCCGAATGATAAAGGACAAATTAAATATCGCTTAAACTTTAATTATTTAGATAGCGAAAACGAACAATTGGTTGATAGCTATTATAACGATCAAAAAAATAGCTTTAGAAATGTAAATTCTGAACAAAAGAATTACTCTTTATCACAAACTTTATCTTACATCCGTAAAGTTGGACGCGATGATAATGTTGGTTTATATTTCCGTCATCAATATCAAAAAGATACGCCAGATTACAATGTTTTATCAACAGCAAATCCGTTCTCGTCTTTTAATTTGTTCAAGAATTTATCTCAAGTAAATAATCAATATAATATCAATCAAGATCAAAATTTTGTTTTGAACACTGTTCAATTATACGGAATCTACAATCACTTGTTGACAAATACATCTAACCTTAAAATTAAGGTTGGAACAAATTTTAGTACGCAAGATTTTGAAAATAAAATCTATGATTTTCAGAAATTAATGAATGATAATTCATTAATCACTAATACAGATTTAGATTACAACGAGACCTTTGCTGATGTAACTTTGACAAAGAAACTAGGAAACTTTCAAGTAGATGCGGGAGCTGGAGTTTCGTTCTTTAATGAGAAATCGAAATACCAAGATGGTGAAAAATTAAATCGTTCGGAAACGAAATTTTTACCTCACCTGAATTTGCAATACAAGTTCAACAATGCAACAAGTGTTCGCGCAAGTTATTCACAAAGCTATAGCTATCCGTACACAAAAGATTTTAATGATTCGTACACCATTCAAAGTTACCAATCTATTTTCTACGGAAATAGAAATTTAAGACAAGCTTTGACACATACAGCAAGTCTTAATTTTAGTCATTTTAACTCATTCACATTCTTTAATATTTTTGCGAATTTGAGTTATACATTACAAGAAAAAAGTATACAAACGCAATCTGTTTTAAACCGTGATTTTATCATCTCTGGAAACGATACAATTGTAAATAACTATCAATTCAATACCTTAATTAATTCTGGTAATAACCAAGAAACTTATTCAGGATATTTCATGATTGGGAAGCGTTTTGCTAAATGGTACAATGCACGATTAACAGGTAATATTTCTACTTCTAATTATTATACCATTACACGAAATATTGAATATGAAAATGGAGTTGTTAAAAATGATGATTTGAAGGATGTTAACAATAAAAGTTTTAATCAAACATATAATTTAGAGAACTCATTTACATTCAAAAAGAAATTTGAATTAAAGGCTGGGGTTAATTTAAACCTAAGTAAATATCAATCATTATCTGAACAGAAATTTACGAACTGGCGTCCATATGGGGAAGCTGCTTGGTCCGCTACAAGTAAATTATTAGTTCAGACCGATTTCTCTTATCGCTTACAATACCGTGATGGAGTAGAAATAAACACAGCAAAAGAGTGGAATGCTTCTGCACGATACAATATTGCGAAGAAAACTTATTTGACTCTTACAGGTGGAAATTTATTAGGAAACAACGTAATTGTTTCGAATGGATTTAATGATAACTACATATCGACTACAACTAAAAATGTTTTGGGAAGGTATTTTATCGTGAGTTTACGATATAAGTTCTAAAATAAATGAATTAAATAGTAAAAGCCCTTCAATTGAAGGGCTTTTACTATTTAATCACTTGTGGATAATCAAACAAATTATTCGGATCATATTTCTTTTTCAACTTTTGCAAACGAAGTAAATTATTTCCGAAATAAGCATTATTTGCATCAGGAAAATTGATATCTGGATAATTTCGGTATTGTTTTACATTTCCAAGATTTCTTAACAATTGTTGCACTTCTTCAAATGATTTTGTCAACTTTTTTTCTTGCGAAGGTAAATCCCAATATGCTTGTAATTCGCTTAAATAATTAATATCACGATGCGGATAAGCAGAATCTGAAACTTTGACTTCATTTATTTTTCCTCCCAAAGTATTGATCTGATAAATCATTCCTTTAGAAGCAACAACTTTTGCAAAAATATCTTCCAAACCTTTTTCTATATCTTCAATTCCTGTGTACAAACCAGCTGAAGAATTTTTGAAATAAATTGGTTCTGTTACACCATAATAATTTTTGAGCGCAGTGGCCAGATTTCTATTTTTCATCGGTTTGTAATCATTCGCTAGTGGAATTAAACTCGAAAATGTTTTCTCAAAATCAGTTTGATTTGTTGCAAAATTGGTAAATAAAATCGTTAAAAATTTTCCATTCAACACAAAAGCAGAAAAAGCTTCGTTCGGTAACTTTTCCGTTGTTTGAAACCAAAGCCGAATTAATTTGACAAATTTATCAGAAGTTAAATTATTAAACTTCATGCGATATCCACTGAAAGATTGTGGTGCTGGATAAGTTTTGAAATGTAATTCCGTCACAACTCCAAAATTTCCATTTCCGCCTCCTTTACACGCCCAAAGTAAATCTGGATCTTTATCAGAGTCTATTGTATTTCCTTTGTAATCGATCATTTTTACACGAAGCAGATTATCACAGGTCAAACCATATTTTCGACTAAAAAAACCATAACCACCGCCCAAAGTCAAACCTCCAATAGCGACAGTTCCACACGAACCAGCTGGAATAATTCTTTTCTTAGGTAAAAAATTCGCATAAATTTCCTGCAACAAACAAGCTGGTTGTAATTTCACTTTATTTTCTTGCAACCACGTAATTTTGTTCATCAATCCAAGATGAATCAACAATCCGTTATCAACATTCGAAAAACCTTCAAAACTATGTCCTCCACTTCGAATGGCAATTTTTAGTTTCTTTTCGTTTGCTAATGCAATTGCTTTTTTTATTCCAGTTTCAGATTTACAAACTGCTATAATTTTCGGAAACTTCTCAATTCTTTTGTTGAATGATTTTCGGTATTGATCATATTTTGCATCATCTTTTGTCAAGATTATTAAATCATCATCCAAAAAATCATCAAACGAATAAAAAGACATAAAAAAAATTCCTAAACTACCTGTACCAAGCAGTTTTAGGAATTCTCTTTTTGTATAATTTGGTTGTAACATAGCTAAAATTGGTTTAGCTAAAGATACAACTATTTGATATTATTCTCTTTTAACCAATTTCTATAATTCTCAGCATTTTTCAAATGTTCCTGATAATCATTGGTATAAATGTGGTAACCTGGTTTTTTAGGATCTGCAACAAAGAAAATAAAATCGTGATTTGCTGGTGATAAAACCGCATCAATTGCTCCTAAATTTGGTAAACAAATTGGTGCTGGTGGCAAACCTTTGTTACGATATGTGTTGTACGCATTCGAAGACCACGTCCATTTTTTGTACACACGTTGTACTTTTTGATCCCAACCATTTTCCATTTTGTACGCATAAATAGATGTTGGATCGGCTTCTAAACGCATATCTTTCGCCAAACGATTCATATATGCACGTGCAACTTTTTGTTGTTCATCCATATTATCAGATGATTCCAACTGTACAATAGACGCCAAAGTTGTCACTTGCAAAGGTGTCATGTTGAGCGCTTTTGCTTTTGCCAAACGATCTGCATTCCACACTTTGTCGTGCTGCGCCACCATTTTGTCAACAAATTTTTCTGGTGTTAATCCCCAATACACGAAATACGTTTCTGGAATGAAATATTGCTTTACCGTTTCGTCGTTTAACGTTGTATCGTTTTTTTCTTTCACAAAATCGCGAATAGCTGTCAAAACTTCGATAGAATCCATATCAATTTGTTTGGAAACTGATCCCGCCAAATGGTAAATTGTTGGTTCATTTTTGATACGAAGCTTCACTTCTTCTTGCTCTCCTCCTTGCAAACGATCAATAATATCGCGGTTAGAATCTGAGCTTGAGATTTTATATTTTCCAGATTTTATCGTTGCTGGATAATCTGCATCTTCTGCATATTGTTTGAACAATTTTTCATCCTTCAAAAATGGTTTTAAAGAATCTAAAACTTGCTCAAATTTAGCTCCACGAGAAATATAGATATAACCATCTTTGGTTGCATTTCCTTTGAAACCGTCTATAAATGTACATCCTACAAATACGAATGAACAGATTAATATTAATACTAAATTTAATTTTTTCATTGGATTGAATTAAATTTCAATTTCACCTTCAAAAACTTTTACTGCTGGTCCATTTAACCAAACATTGACAAAGTTATGATTATTTTCTTCAAAATTTACAGATAAATCTCCTCCCATTGCTTTTACTTTGATATCTTTTTTGTCTACCAAATTTTTGACATAAGCAGAAATCGCAGCAGCTGTAATTCCTGTTCCGCAAGCCAAGGTTTCGTCCTCTACTCCACGTTCATATGTACGTATCGTAAGACTATTATCTGGCATAACTTCAACAAAATTTACGTTAGACCCTTTCTCAAAATAGGGCGCTCCATTACGAATCGCTTTTCCTTTTTTATAAACATTAACATCTTTTACATTCTCCACAAATTCTACGTGATGCGGCGAACCTGTGTTCATAAATAAATATTTGTCGTGATCTTCTACTTCATTTACATCAATCATCTGTAAACGAATAACTTCTTGATCTACGACACCATGATGCAAACCATCAATCGCATTAAATGTCATTTTGTCATTAGCTACATCCAAATCATTTGCAAATCGAATAATACAACGTCCTCCGTTTCCGCACATTGTACTTTCCTTTCCATCCGAATTGAAATACACCATTCTGAAGTCTGAATTTTCATCATTTTGTAACAAAATCAAACCATCAGCTCCTATCCCAAAATTACGATCACATAGCCTATTAATCAATTCTATAGAGATTGGAAACGTTTTTTCTCGATCATCAATCATGACAAAGTCATTCCCAGCTCCTTGATATTTATAAAATTTTAATTTCAACTTCCTAAATTTTAAACAAAGTAAATACATTTTTGTCACTCTTAACTAATGTTATAAAAGATTTATAATATAGTGTTAACATGCGTTAAACGGTTTGAAATGTTAAAATTTTGGTCTTAAATTTGATTTAATCTAAAAACATTAAAAACTTATATAATAAAAGATGAAAAAATATACAGGATACTTATTAGTTGGATTAGTGAGCTCTATGACAACTATGGGAGGTTTTTATTTGATGAATGATAATGGAAATAACCCATTTATTACGAATGCAAGTAATCAAAAGAATGGTGACTTTGAGTTTGTCGACTACAAAGGAAATTATGGTTATGATGCGCCTAATTTTGTTCAAGCTTCGAATAAAGCTGTACACACCGTTGTAAGTATTAAAAATTATTCAAACCAAAGACAGCAACAACAACAACAGCAATTCTTTGATCCTTTTGATTTCTTTTTCGGGCAACCAGAACAACAGCAACGTCGACAACAACAGCCTGATCAAGATCAACCATCAGGAATGGGTTCTGGTGTAATTATTTCACAAGATGGTTACATTGTGACAAATAATCACGTGATACAAGGTGCTTCTAAAATTGAAGTGACTTTGAATAATCAAAAAAGTTATATTGCTGAATTAGTTGGAACTGATCCAAGTACAGATATTGCCTTATTGAAAATTAGTGAAAAAGGTTTACCATTCACAAAATTTGTCGATTCTGATGCGATTAATGTTGGAGATTGGGTGTTAGCAGTTGGGAATCCATTTGGTTTGACTTCTACTGTTACAGCAGGTATTGTTTCGGCAAAAGGTCGTAGCATTAATATTTTAGGTAAAAATTCTGAATCACCAATCGAATCGTTTATTCAAACCGATGCAGCGATTAATCCAGGAAACTCTGGTGGTGCTTTGGTAAATGCAAACGGAGATTTAATTGGTATTAATACAGCTATTTCTTCACCAACAGGAGCTTATTCTGGTTACGGATTTGCTGTCCCTGCAAACTTGGTGAAAAAAGTTGTGGAGGATATCAAATCGTACGGAATTGTACAACGTGGATATTTAGGTATCAAAGGTTTTGATTTATCGAATGAAGATGCTGTAAAACAATACAACAAGCAATTCAAGAAAAATATTAAAACCGATAATGGAGTAATGGTAACTGAATTGGTAGCGAAAGGGTCTGCAATTGATTCTGGAATCGAAGAAGGCGATATTATTACAGCTGTAGATGGAAAACCAATTACATCTTTCTCTTCGTTATCGTTCATCGTAGGAAGCAAACGTCCTGGTGACAATGTTGCGCTTACTGTAAGACGTGGAAACTCTGAGAAAACATACAACATTACATTGAAAGATGCTAAAGGAAGCACTAAAGTGAGAAGCAAATCTGACTTAACGCCAACTGAAGTTCTTGGAGCAGAATTTGAGCCATTAACAGAACGTCAAAAAGATAGTTTCGGAATTAATTATGGTGTGATGGTAAAACATCTAGATAATGCAGGAAAATTAGCGGCAGCAGGTGTTCAAGAAGAATTTATCATCTTATCAATCAATGATAAAAATGTAAGTTCACAAGACGATATCGAAAAAATCTTAAAAAATTATAAAGGTCGCGTGTCAATTAAATTTGCAGATTATTACGGACGAATCTATACAAAAGGATTCACGATGGATTAAAATTTTGAGTCGATTTTAAATTTTAATAAATCATTATAAATAGCTACAACAAGATAAGTTGTAGCTATTTATCTTTACATTAAAATTGTTTAACGAAAAACTATCCCATGTTTATTAAAAATAATTATTCTTTCACTCTTTCTTTTGTTTAGTTCTTTTTCTTATCCAAAAGAAGTTCTATGGGGACCAACCTTAAGCAACTCTAATCAATCTGGAAACTTTGGTAAAGCAGGTTTATTTTTTCTTTTCGGCTTAGGTGATAATATGGTTGATTTTAAATTATACGCAAATGCTAATATGGGATATATGCGAGATAATTTTCACGTAATTCCTGAAGTTGGCATTACAGGATATGTTGCCGCGAGCCAGTTGATGTATATTTTTCCATTTGTAGAAAGTGAATTTACACCTTATACAATTACTCCAAAAGCTGGTATTTCATTAGCTTCTTTTGTAGATTTTGGTTTTGGATATGGTTTTAAGATTAATGAAAAAGATAGTTTTAAACCTATCAAAGGTTTTCAATTTTCAATTGGAGTAAATATACCTTTCAATTTGAAATAAAAAATCATTAATGATGATGAAAATTTATTTTTTGGGAGAAAGCTAAATAATTCATTAATTTTATCACATGAAAAAGTTCATCGCAATCTTTGTTTTTATCATTAGTTTTCAAGCGAAAGCACAACAAAATTTATCCGATTATTTTACAATTAATCTTGGTTATGAATATTGGAACGGAAATTACGGAAAAGTTGGAACAGATTTGTTCTTAGTACAAGATAATAACAATATTTTGACGTTTAGCGCCAATGCTAATTTGGGTTATATGAAAGACAAATTTCGTGTAATTCCAGAAGTTGGAGCTGGATATATGTTCAATTTTCGCAACAATACTGGTGATCCATATAGCTCTAACTTTAACTCTGCTTTTTATGTTATCCGTACTGAAGTTTCTCCGTGGACAATTACTCCAAAAGCTGGTATCGCAGTTTTGAGCATTGTAGAGTTAAATGCTGGCTATTCTTTCGAGTTTAGAGAAAATAAGGATTTTAAAGATATGAGCGGTTTCCGAGCTGGATTAACTATTCACTTGCCGACTCAGCTTTTTTAGCATTTCTAATACTTTTACGCAATTCTTTCAAACGAATATATAAATCTGAAGTCGACGCATTTTCTTCAATTGCATTAAAAATAAAGACACCTTTATCAATATAAAAGAAGATGATAACTTCGTGATCTGCTACTTTAAAAGCATTTGTAATCCCATTTATTTTGTTCTCAACCCAAGATAATTTGCATGTTTTCAAATCAAAAATATGATCTTCATTACCCAAAATATCTTTGAAGATTAATTGTTCTCCTTGCGCATACAACACACCACTTCCTTGAAAAGATTTCATTTTAAGAAATCTACCTTGCGGACGCCCAATATTATAACGTACAACAGCCTTTAGATCTACCTGATCTGGTAAACTTTTCAGCGTATGTTGTTCATTTTTCTCTCTGACTTTCGCATCAGATACGGCAATAACAAAGAATATCGAAACAAAAATTCCGAAAATCAAAAATATTATTAGGATTGATATGATTGGTGCCATAATATATTAAATGTTAAGTAAAGTTATAAAAAAGCTTGAATTAATATCTAAATAAACCTTTTTTTTTACCTTAGCTTCGCAAACTGATAAAAATTACGAATGAATAAATTAATTTGGTTGTTATTTCCCGCCACAATCTTTGCTCAAAAAGGAGAAACACAAATAAAAGTTAATGCGTTAACAATGCCACTTGCAATGGTAAATCTTGGTGTTGAACATGCAATCACAGATAGAATAACTTTACAAGCTGACGGTTTTATCTCTCCTTGGAAATCATTTGCAGGTAATCATTTACAAATGTATATGGCTTTTGGTGAAGGTAGATATTACTTTGATAAATCTTTTAGTAAATTTTATATAGGTCCAAACATTGGAGTTGGTTTCTTTGATATTCAAAAATGGAATTATTGGAACACTGATAAATATCAACGTGGAGTAGCAATCTTAACAGGAGCTACAATAGGTTATCAAGTAAAAATTAACGAACATTGGGGATTAGATGTTTTTGTTGGTGGAGGACACTCTCAAGGAAATTACAAAGGATATTATAAAGAAGATTCTCCTAATTTGGGACGATATGATTCTGCGCAATCATTTAATAAAAGTGGGGAGTGGCTGCTTTACAAAGGCGGTGTAATGCTTACTTATAAATTTAAACGAAAAAAATCCAACTAAAATTAGTTGGATTTTTTATATCTAGTATTATTTTACTCTTACACAGGCGTATTCATATCGAAAGCCTCTAGATATTCGGCAACACGTTTTACAAACATACCTCCTAAAGCTCCATCCACAACACGGTGATCGTAAGCATGAGATAAGTACATTTTATGACGAATTGCAATCATATCTCCTTGCGGAGTTTCGATAACAGCAGGTTTTTTCACAATTGCACCAACAGCCAAAATAGCTACTTGAGGTTGAGGAATAATTGGCGTTCCTAATGTATTTCCGAAAGAACCAATATTTGTAATTGTATACGTTCCTCCCTGTATTTCTGCTGGTTTCAATTTATTATTACGCGCACGATTTGCTAAATCATTAACCTGAGAAGCTAACCCCGCTAAATTAAATTGATCTGCATTTTTGATAACAGGAACAATTAAATTTCCACTTGGTAAAGCAGCCGCCATTCCAATATTGATATTTTTCTTCTTAATAATTTTATCTCCATCAACCGAAGCATTAATCATTGGGAAATCTTGAATTGCTTTTGCTACAGCTTCGATAAAAATTGGCATGAAGGTAATTTTCTCACCATGTTTTTTCTGAAATTCATTTTTATTTTTATCTCTCCACAACACAATATTCGTCATATCAACTTCTACGAAAGACGTTACGTGAGGAGCAATTTGTTTTGCTTGTAGCATATTTTGCGCAATAATTTTACGCATTCTATCCATTTCGATAATTTCGTCTCCTTCACCAACAGAAATTGGCGCAGATTGCACTTGCGGTGCTTGAGGTTGAGCAACTGGTGCAGCAACAGAAGTCGTAACAACTGTTTTCGCTGGTTGATTTCCTCTATTTTTAACGAAATCCAAAATATCATCTTTCGTTACACGTCCGTCTTTTCCTGAACCTAAAATTTGATCTAACTCAGCCTGAGAAACACCTTCTTCTTTCGCAATAGATTTTACTAAAGGAGAATAAAATTTATCATCTGACGAAGTAATAAGCGTTTCAGTTTTGATTGTTGCAACTTCAGCTTCGATAGATTTTGCTGCATCAGCAATTTCCTGATCGCTATTTGTATCTACTTCTTCTACCGAATCAGCTTGTTCTACAACTCTATCAACAGACAAAATTGCGATAGGCTCACCTACTTTTGCAATTTTGTCTACTGGAACTAAGATTTCTTTTAAAACTCCTGCAACTGGCGAAGGAACATCAGAATCTACTTTATCTGTTGCGATTTCTACAACCGATTCATCTTCACTAATCGAATCGCCAATATTTTTGATCCAATTTGTTACAGTAGCTTCCATTACACCTTCTCCCATAGAAGGTAGAATTAATTTATAGTCAGACATTCTTGTGTTATTTGCTAAATACAAATCTAAACATTTTTTCGATTCAAAAAAATACTGTTAAAAAGATTAATGCTTTTTATTTTTAAATTATTCGCATTAATATCATAAATAATTATCAATTTAATAATTGATCTAACTTTTATAAGATTATTTTTAATGATTTGATAGTTTTGATTACATAAAAAAATCCCCCAATCTAAGATTGAGGGACTTTTTGAAATATTAAGAATGATTCTTAAGCTTCGTAAGTTGCAGTACCGTTGTTTACTTGAGGTTCTTTGATTTCACCAAAGCTTTTCTCAAAGTTAGTTACGTTTTCTGCTAACGATTGAGATAATTGTTTTGCTTGTAATGGAGACAAAATAATTCTTGATTTTACTGATGGTCTAGCACCTGGTAAAAATTGAACGAAATCTACAACGAACTCAGATGGTGAGTGGTTGATGATTGCTCCTGTAGCATAAACACCTTGAGCTACTAATTCGTTTAACTCAATGTTTAATCCTTCGTTTTGTTGATTTTCTGACATTATAATTCTTGTTTTGCGTTTATTAATTCCTCGTATTCACGGTTAGATCCTACGATGATGTTTTGATACTCTTTTAATCCAGTTCCGGCAGGAATTAAGTGTCCAACAATAACGTTTTCTTTTAATCCTACTAAACCGTCTACTTTACCAGCTACAGCTGCTTCGTTAAGAACTTTTGTAGTTTCCTGGAACGATGCCGCAGACATGAAAGATTTAGTTTGTAAAGATGCTCTTGTAATACCTTGTAAAACGGCTTCTGCTGTTGCAGGTAAAGCCTCACGAGCTGTCACTAAGTTTTTGTCTTCACGTTTTAATTTAGAGTTTTCGTCACGTAATTCGCGAACTGTGATGATTTGTCCTGGACTTAATGTGTCAGAATCACCAGCATCTTCTACGACTTTCATTCCAAATAAACGATCGTTTTCTTGCATGAAATCGTCTTTGTGCTCTAAACTATCTTCTAAGAATCTTGAATCTCCTGAGTCTACAATACGAACTTTACGTAACATTTGACGTACGATAATTTCGAAGTGTTTGTCATCAATTTTTACCCCTTGTAAACGGTATACATCTTGAATCTCGTTTACTAAGTATTCTTGAACCGCTGTTGGCCCTAAGATTCTTAAAATATCTTCTGGTGTAATTGCTCCATCTGATAAAGGCTCACCTGCACGTACGAAGTCATTTTCTTGAACTAAGATCTGTGCTGATAATTTAACTAAGTAACGACGGATTTCACCATTTTTAGATTCAACGATGATTTCACGGTTACCACGTTTTATTTTACCAAAAGAAACAACTCCATCCATTTCACAAACAACTGCTGGATTAGATGGATTACGAGCCTCTAACAACTCTGTAATACGAGGTAAACCTCCTGTAATATCGCCAGATTTAGCTGACTTACGAGGAATCTTAACTAAGATTTTACCTGCATTAATTTTTTCACCATCATTTACCATTAAGTGTGCACCTACTGGTAAGTTGTATGTTTTTTCTTCACCATCAATTGTGATAACTCTTAACGCTGGAACTAATTTTTTATTACGTGATTCAGAAATAACTTTTTCTTGGAATCCTGTTTGCTCATCGATTTCAATTTGGAAAGTTACTCCTTGCTCTAATTGTTCGTACTCGATTTTACCAGTAGATTCCGCAATGATAACCCCGTTATAAGGGTCCCAACTTGCAATCTCTTGACCTTTTTGAACTTTAGCTCCGTTTTTAACAGATAAGATAGTACCATAAGCGATGTTAGTTTGTTGACGAACGTTTCCTAAATCGTCAATCACTTTCATCTCTGTAGAACGAGAAACAACTGTATCTACTTTGTTACCTGCATCATCTGTCGATTCAACAGTACGTAAGTCATCAAACTCAACTGTACCGTCAACTTTAGCATTAACTGTATTTTGCTCAGAAACGTTACCTGCAGTACCCCCAACGTGGAAAGTACGTAATGTTAACTGTGTACCAGGCTCACCAATAGATTGTGCAGCAACTACACCAACTGATTCACCTTTCTGAACACCTTTACCTGTAGCTAAGTTACGTCCGTAACATTTAGCACAAATTCCAGTTTTCGCTTCACAAGTTAATGGAGAACGAACTTCTACATTTTCGATACCTGCAGCTTCTAAAGCTTCACCAATATCTTCTGTGATAATGTTACCAGCAGCAATGATTAACTCACCATTATCTGGATTGTAAATATCATTTAATGAAGTACGACCTAATACACGAGAAGATAAACTTTCGATAATTTCTTCTTTTTTCTTAAGAGCAGATACTTCTAAACCTCTTAATGTACCACAATCTTCGTGCATTACTATAACGTCTTGTGCAACGTCAACTAAACGACGAGTCAAGTATCCAGCATCGGCAGTTTTTAAGGCAGTATCGGCAAGACCTTTACGCGCACCGTGCGAAGAAATAAAGTACTCTAAGATAGACAGACCTTCACGGAAGTTAGAGATAATTGGGTTTTCGATGATATCCCCACCAGTAGAACCAGCTTTTTGAGGTTTAGCCATCAATCCACGCATACCTGATAACTGACGAATTTGCTCTTTAGATCCACGCGCTCCAGAATCAAGCATCATGAATACAGAGTTAAATCCTTGTTGATCTTCTGTCATACGTTTCATTACAATTTCTGTTAATGTTGCGTTTGTTGTTGTCCAAACATCAATAACTTGGTTGTAACGTTCGTTATTTGTAATAAGACCCATGTTATAGTTCATCTTAATGTTCTCAACTTGGTTGATCGCACCTGAGATAAGGTCTTTCTTTTGTTCTGGGATTAAGATATCTCCTAATGAGAATGATAAACCACCCTCGAAGGCATTACGGTATCCTAATTGTTTCATATCATCTAAGAAAGCAGCCGTTGTAGGGAAATCTGTAATCTTGATAATTTTATTAATAATTGTACGTAACGATTTTTTCGTTAATACTTCATTAATATAACCTACTTGTTTCGGAACGATTTGGTTGAATAACACACGTCCTACTGAAGTTTCTATTAATTGATTTTCTACTAACTCCTCTCCTACACGAATAGTTCCTTTTACACGAATTGGCGCGTTTAAGTCAACGGCTCCTTCGTTGTATGCAATTTGAACTTCTTCGTCTGAATAGAAAGTTAATCCTTCACCTTTTACTGTAAATTGGTGGTCAGTACGACGAATTTTCGTCATATAGTAAAGACCTAAAACCATATCCTGAGAAGGTACAGTAATTGGAGAACCATTAGCAGGATTCAAAATATTTTGAGAAGCCAACATTAATAATTGTGCTTCTAAAACAGCTTCTGGTCCTAATGGTAAGTGAACAGCCATCTGGTCACCATCGAAATCGGCATTGAAGGCAGTACACACTAATGGGTGTAAACGAATTGCTTTACCTTCGATTAATTTCGGTTGGAATGCTTGGATACCTAAACGGTGTAACGTAGGGGCACGGTTTAATAAAACTGGGTGACCTTTGATTACATTTTCTAAAATATCCCAAACAACTGGCTCTTTTCTATCAATAATTTTCTTAGCCGATTTAACTGTTTTTACAATTCCACGCTCGATTAATTTACGAACTACGAATGGTTTGTATAATTCAGCTGCCATATCTTTTGGTAAACCACATTCGTGTAATTTAAGTGTTGGTCCAACAACAATTACAGAACGAGCAGAATAATCCACACGTTTACCTAATAAGTTTTGACGGAAACGACCTTGTTTACCTTTTAATGAATCAGATAATGATTTTAACGGACGGTTACCATCAGCTTTTACAGCAGATGCTTTACGCGTGTTATCGAATAATGAATCAACCGCTTCTTGTAACATACGTTTTTCATTACGTAAGATTACTTCTGGCGCTTTGATTTCCATTAATCGTTTCAAACGATTATTACGGATAATTACACGACGATATAAATCATTTAAATCTGATGTTGCAAAACGACCACCATCTAATGGAACTAATGGACGTAATTCTGGTGGAATAACCGGAATAACGCGCATTACCATCCATTCTGGACGGTTTACGTGGTGCATATTTGACTCACGTAACGACTCAACAACTTGTAAACGTTTTAACGCTTCTGTACGACGTTGTTTAGAAGTTTCGTTATGTGCTTTATGTCTTAATTCGTAAGATAACTCATCTAAATTGATACGAGATAATAGGTCTTCTAATGCTTCAGCACCCATTTTCGCAACAAATTTATTAGGATCTGTATCTTCAAGATATTGATTCTCGATTGGAAGAGTTTCTAAAATATCTAAATACTCTTCTTCTGATAAGAAATCTAATCTATTTAATTCTTCACCTTCTGGTCCTTTTGCGATACCTGGTTGAATCACTACATATCTTTCGTAGTAAATTACCATGTCTAATTTCTTAGATGGTAATCCTAAGATGTAACCAATTTTGTTTGGTAATGAACGAAAGTACCAAATATGTGCAATTGGCACAACAAGATTGATGTGTCCAATACGCTCACGACGAACTTTCTTTTCAGTAACTTCAACCCCACAACGGTCACAAACGATACCTTTATAACGGATTCTTTTATATTTTCCGCAGGCACATTCGTAATCTTTTACAGGTCCAAAGATACGCTCACAGAATAACCCGTCACGCTCTGGTTTGTGCGTTCTATAGTTAATCGTTTCAGGTTTTAAAACTTCACCTTTAGATTCTTGAAGAATCGATTCTGGAGAAGCTAACCCGATACGGATTTTTGAGAATTGACTTGTTTTATTTTTTGTTGACATATAGAAATGTATCTAACAATTATATTATTATAACGAAAAAGGTAGAATAATAGGTTGCCCTATTATTCTTCCAAGTTTATGTCTAATCCAAGACCTTGTAATTCATGTAACAATACGTTAAATGATTCTGGAATACCAGGTTCTGGCATTGGCTCTCCTTTTACGATTGCTTCGTAAGTTTTCGCACGTCCAATTACGTCATCCGACTTAACTGTTAAGATTTCGCGTAAGATATTAGATGCACCGAATGCTTCTAATGCCCAAACCTCCATCTCTCCGAAACGTTGTCCACCGAATTGTGCTTTACCTCCTAATGGTTGTTGAGTAATTAATGAGTATGGTCCGATAGAACGCGCGTGCATTTTATCATCAACCATGTGTCCTAATTTCAACATGTAAATCACACCTACAGTAGCTTTTTGATCAAAACGTTCTCCAGTGTTACCATCATATAAATATGTTGTACCGTGTTTTGGAATACCTGCTTCTTCTGTGATGCGATCGATATCAGCAATTTCAGCACCATCGAAGATAGGTGTAGCAAATTTTTGACCCATTTTAAGTCCAGCCCATCCTAATACCGTTTCATAAATCTGACCGATATTCATACGAGATGGTACCCCAAGTGGGTTAAGCACGATATTTACTGGCGTTCCGTCTTCTAAGAAAGGCATATCTTCGTCGCGAACGATACGTGCAACAATACCTTTGTTACCGTGACGTCCTGCCATTTTATCCCCTACTCTTAGTTTACGTTTTTTCGCAATGTAGATTTTCGCTAATTTAACGATACCTGCAGGTAACTCGTCTCCAACAGAGATTGTAAATCTTTCGCGGTTAAGTGCTCCTTGTAAATCGTTGTACTTAATTTTGTAATTATGTAACAATTCTTTTACTAATTCGTTCTTATCCTCGTCTGTTGTCCAAAGAGATTCTGCCCCAGTTAAGTTTAAGAAATCTTCAACATTAGATAAGATTTTTTGTGTGTATTTTACACCTTTCTTGATTACTTCTTCGTTCAAGTCGTTGTAAATACCTTGAGAAGTTTTTCCGTTTAATAAAACGTATAATTTCTCTAATAAAATCTCTCTTAATTCGTTGAATTTAACGTCGTACTCAGCTTCTACACTATCAATGATAGCTTTGTCTTGAGAACGTTTACGTTTATCCTTAATACTACGTGAGAATAATTTTTTGTCAATAACAACACCACGTAATGATGGAGAAGCTTTAAGAGAAGCATCTTTTACATCACCTGCTTTGTCACCAAAGATTGCACGTAATAATTTTTCTTCTGGAGTTGGATCAGATTCTCCTTTTGGAGTAATCTTACCAATCAAGATATCACCAGGTTTTACTTCTGCTCCAATACGGATCATACCGTTTTCGTCTAAGTCTTTTGTAGCCTCTTCCGAAACGTTAGGAATGTCTGAAGTTAATTCTTCCATACCTAATTTTGTATCACGTACATCTAATGAATACTCATCGATGTGGATAGATGTAAACCAGTCTTCGCGAACAGCTTTTTCAGAGATTACAATAGCATCCTCGAAGTTGTACCCCTGCCAAGGCATAAAGGCAACAACCATGTTACGACCAATTGCTAATTCTCCTCCTTCTGTTGCATAACCTTCAGATAAAACTTGTCCTTTCTCTACACGATCACCAACTTTTACAATTGGTTTCAACGTAATTGTAGTTCCTTGATTCGTCTTTCTGAATTTTGTTAAATTATATGTTTTCTCAGCAGTATCGAAGCTTACTAATTCTTCGTCTTCTGAACGATCATATTTAATTGTTATAATGTCAGCATCAACATAAGTTACTGTACCTTCACGTTCTGCATTTACTAAGATTCTTGAATCTTTTGCAACTTGTTTTTCTAATCCAGTACCTACAATTGGTGCTTGAGGTTTTAATAATGGAACTGCCTGACGCATCATGTTCGATCCCATTAACGCACGGTTGGCGTCATCATGCTCCAAGAAAGGAATTAATGATGCTGAGATAGAAGCAATCTGGTTAGGTGCAACGTCAATTAAATCAACTTCTGCTGGCGTTACAACAGGGAAATCCCCATCTTCACGAGCAGTTACACGTTCAGTAGCAATAGTACCATCGTCTGTCATGTCGATATTGGCTTGAGCAATTACTTTTGATTCCTCCTCTTCCGCAGTTAAATAGATTGGTGCTGATTCGACGTCCACTTTTCCATCTTCTACTTTTCTGTACGGTGTTTCGATGAACCCTAAGTTATTAACTTTAGCGAATACACATAATGACGAAATCAAACCAATGTTTGGTCCCTCAGGAGTTTCAATTGGACATAAACGTCCGTAATGAGTGTGGTGTACGTCACGTACCTCGAATCCCGCTCTTTCTCTTGATAAACCTCCAGGTCCTAATGCTGATAAACGACGTTTGTGTGTAATCTCTGATAATGGATTTGTTTGGTCCATGAACTGAGATAACTGGTTCGTTCCGAAGAATGAGTTGATAACAGATGATAATGTTTTAGCATTAATCAAATCGATTGGTGTAAACACCTCGTTGTCACGAACATTCATTCTTTCGCGGATAGTTCTAGCCATACGAGCTAAACCTACTCCGAATTGGCTAGCCATTTGCTCACCTACCGTTCTTACACGACGGTTAGATAAGTGGTCGATATCATCCACCTCTGCTTTAGAGTTGATTAATTCGATTAAGTATTTAATAATCGAAATGATATCTTCACGAGTCAATACTTGTACGTCCTCGCTAATGCTTAAGCCTAATTTTTTATTTAATCTGTAACGACCTACTTCACCTAATGAATAACGTTGATCAGAGAAGAATAATTTGTCAATAATTCCTCTTGCTGTTTCCTCATCTGGTGGCTCAGCGTTACGTAATTGTCTATAGATATACTCTACTGCCTCTTTTTCAGTATTAGTAGGGTCTTTTTGTAAAGTATTATGGATAATTCCATAATCAGCAGAATTGATGTCTTCTTTGTGTAATAAGATCGTCTTAACACCAGAATCTACGATTTGATCGATGTGATCTTTCTCTAAGATTGTTTCACGGTCTAAGATAATTTCATTACGCTCGATAGATACAACTTCTCCTGTATCTTCATCTACGAAATCCTCGTGCCATGTATTTAATACACGTGCAGCAAGTTTACGACCTACAACTTTCTTTAAATTAGCTTTATTAACTTTTACTTCTTCTGCTAAGTCGAAAATTTCTAAGATATCTTTATCTCTTTCGTATCCGATAGCACGTAATAAGGTAGTTAATGGTAACTTTTTCTTACGATCGATGTAAGCGTACATTACGCTGTTGATGTCTGTTGCGAACTCAATCCAAGATCCTTTGAAAGGAATGATACGAGATGAGTACAATTTTGTACCATTCGCGTGGAAAGATTGTCCGAAGAATACCCCAGGAGAACGGTGTAATTGAGATACAATAACACGCTCTGCACCATTAATAATGAATGATCCTGAAGGAGACATATAAGGAATTGTTCCTAAGTATACGTCTTGCACTACAGTTTCGAAATCTTCGTGTTCTTCGTCCGTACAGTACAATTTAAGACGAGCTTTCAATGGTACGCTGTACGTTAATCCTCTTTCGATACACTCATCAATTGTGTAACGTGGTGGATCTACGAAATAATCTAAGAATTCTAAAACAAACTGATTGCGAGTATCCGTAATTGGAAAATTCTCAGCAAATGTTCGGTAAAGACCTTCATTTTTTCGTTGGTCAGGTCTTGTTTCCAACTGGAAAAAATCTTCAAACGATTTGATCTGAATGTCAAGGAAATCTGGGAACTGAGCGACTGCTTTTGCAGAAGAGAAGTTCAATCTTTCTTTTTTCTCAGTCGAGTTGCTTAATGTTGCTTTAGTGGCCAATTTCGAATGAATTTTGGTTTATATAATGACTTTATGCGTAAAAAGGTTTAGACCTAACACGTCCTGTGTTAGGTCCAAACCTATATTTTTGAGTAATAAAAATTACTTCAATTCTACTACTGCACCAGCTTCTTCTAGCTGTTTCTTTAAAGCTTCAGCTTCGTCTTTAGAAACTGCTTCTTTAACTGTTGCTGGAGTTGAATCTACTAAATCTTTAGCTTCTTTTAATCCTTTACCAGTTAATTCTTTAACTAATTTAACAACTGCTAATTTAGATGCACCTGCTTCTTTTAAGATTACGTCGAATTCTGATTGCTCTTCAGCAGCTTCACCTGCTCCACCTGCAGCAACAACTACAGCAGCAGCAGCTGGTTCGATTCCGTACTCATCTTTTAAGATTGTAGATAATTCATTAACTTCTAAAACTGTTAAGTTTACTAACTCTTCAGCTAATTTTTTTAAATCTGCCATTTTAATGCTTTTTGTTTTTTAAACTTTTATTTGATATGAGTGTGTCTTATTCTTCTGAAGCTCCTTCTTCTGCTTTTGCAGCGTCTTTGTTCTCTAATTGAGAAACAACAGTTTTGATTGGAGATTGAAGTAACATGATGATGTCTGCGATTAATTCTTCGCGAGATTTCAATGCTACTAATTGTGGTAATTTGTCATCACCTACGAATGTATTATCTTCAATCCAAGCTCCTTTTAAAATAGGTTTTTCAGATTTTTTTCTGAAAGTATCGATTACTTTAGCTGGTGCATTACCAACTTCAGCAGTCATTAATGCTGTATTTCCTTTTAAAGATCCGTAAAGCTCTTCGAAGTTTTTGTCTTCGATTTGCTCCATAGCTTTCTTTAATAAAGTGTTTTTTACTACGCGTAAAGATACATTGCTTTTGAAGCAAGCTCTTCTTAATTCAGTAGTATTAACAGCGTTTAATCCGTCGATATCTGCTAAGTAGATGATTTTTGCTTCTGCTAATACAGCTTGCAATTCATCTATCATATTTGCTTTATCTTGTTTTGTCATTGCCATAATCTACTAATTTTAAGCGTTTACACTTTTTGGATCTACTGATACACCTACAGATTGAGTTGTAGAAAGCGTGATGCTTTTTACATATGTTCCTTTAGCAGCTGTTGGTTTTAATTTAATTAAAGTTTGAATTAACTCATTCGCATTTTCTTTAATTTTATCAGCATCGAAAGATACTTTACCAACTGCAGCGTGGATGATTCCGTAACGATCTACTTTGAAGTCGATTTTACCTGCTTTTACTTCAGAAACGGCTTTACCTACTTCTAAAGTTACAGTACCTGATTTTGGGTTAGGCATTAATCCACGAGGTCCTAAAACACGTCCTAATGGTCCTAATTTACCCATAACAGCTGGCATAGTAACGATAACGTCAACATCTGTCCAACCTTCTTTAATTTTTTGTAAGTATTCGTCTAATCCTACATAGTCTGCACCTGCTGCTTTAGCTTCTGCTTCTTTGTCTGGAGTAACTAATGCTAATACTTTTACATCTTTACCTGTTCCGTGTGGTAATGAAACTACACCACGAACCATTTGGTTAGCTTTCTTAGGATCTACACCTAAACGAACTGCTATATCTACAGAAGCATCAAACTTAGCGTAGTTAACTTCCTTTACTAATGATGATGCTTCATCAATAGAGTAAAGTTTGTTTTTTTCTACTTTAGCTAATACTTCTTTTTGTCTTTTTGTTAACTTTGCCATTTCCTAAAATGTTTTAATTATTCTGGAGCTTGCCCACCTTTTACAGTTATACCCATAGAACGTGCAGTTCCAGCAACCATTTTCATAGCAGATTCAACAGTAAAACAGTTCATGTCCGCTAATTTGTCTTCAGCAATAGCTCTAACTTGATCCCAAGTAACAGTACCAACTTTTTGACGGTTTGGTACACCTGATGCTTTTTTCAATTTCGCAGCTTCCATTAACTGAATAGCAGCTGGTGGAGTTTTAATTACGAAATCGAATGATTTGTCTTGATACACAGTAATAACAACTGGTAACACTGCACCTTGTTTTTCTTGTGTACGTCCATTAAATTGTTTACAAAACTCCATGATGTTAACACCTGCAGCACCTAAAGCTGGCCCTACTGGTGGCGAAGGATTTGCTTGTCCTCCTTTAACTTGAAGTTTTACAACTTTTTCAATTTTTTTTGCCATTTTTTTAATTCTTAAAATTAAGCGTTATGTGGAAGCAGCCTAAATTTCTACTTTTAATTTGTTGATAGATTGATTATGCAATCTTTTCAACTTGGTTAAAACTTAACTCTAGTGGTGTTTTACGTCCGAAGATTAAAACCATCACTTCAAGTTTACGTTTATCTTCAATGATTTTTTCAACTGTTCCGTTGAAGCCATTGAATGGTCCGTCGATTACTTTTACAGTTTCTCCTACGATGTAAGATATTCCTAAGTTTGTATCAACGTTTTCTGCTAATTCGTCAACTTTACCTAACATTCGGTTAACTTCCGATTGTCTCATTGGTACAGGATCACCTCCTTTCGTTGCACTCAAAAAGCTAATTACACCTGATGTATTCTTTACCATGTGAGGAATTTCCCCTACAAGTTCGGCTTCTATCATGATGTAACCAGGAAAGTGTACTTTTTCCTTTTGATATTTTTTACCGTTACGGATTTGAATCACTTTTTCCATAGGAACAACAATTTGTCCTACATAATCATTCAAATTTTGGTACTGAATTTCTCTTTCAATATAATCCTTAACTTTCAGCTCTTGTCCAGCTACAGTCTTGATTACATACCATTTCTTTTCACTCATGATTCTAATTACTAAACGGGATATTTTACAAACTAAAAAGCGCCGTAGATAAAGTTAAGCACTTGTGTGAATAATGTATCTACCGCATATAAAAATATAGCTAACAAAACTGTAGCTATTGCAACAATAATTGTGTCTCTTTGTAGATCTGAGAATGATGGCCATGTAACATGATCTTTAAATTCTACAAAGGAATCTTTAAAATATTGTACGACTTTCATATCGTTTTCATTTAGCACGGGCACAAGGATTCGAACCCTGATCAACGGTTTTGGAGACCGCTATTCTACCATTGAACTATGCCCGTAGATAAAAAGAGTGGTAATCATTGAAGATTACCACATCTTCTATATTATATTTTGACTAATTAGTCTAAAATTTCAGTTACCTGACCAGCACCAACTGTACGTCCACCTTCACGGATTGCGAAACGTAAACCTTCGTTTAATGCGATTGGTTGTAATAATTCAACTGTAATAGTTAAGTTATCTCCTGGTAAAACCATCTCAACTCCTTCTGGTAAGTTGATTTCCCCTGTTACGTCAGTTGTACGTACGTAGAACTGTGGACGGTAACGGTTATGGAATGGAGTGTGACGACCACCTTCTTCTTTAGTTAAGATATAAACCTCAGCTTTGAATTTTTTGTGTGGTTTAACAGATCCTTGTTTTGCGATAACCATACCACGACGGATGTCAGTTTTATCAACACCACGTAATAATAAACCTACGTTATCACCAGCTTCACCTCTATCTAAGATTTTACGGAACATTTCAACACCTGTTACAGTAGAAGTTAATTTTTCTTCTCCCATACCAACGATGTCAACTGGATCCCCAGAGTTAATTACACCAGCCTCGATACGTCCTGTAGCAACAGTACCACGACCTGTAATAGAGAATACATCCTCTACTGGCATTAAGAATGGTTTATCTTGATCACGAACTGGTTGCTCAATCCACTCATCAACATTGTTCATTAAGTTTAATACAGTTTCAACCCATTGAGGCTCACCGTTTAATGCACCTAAAGCAGATCCTTGGATAACTGGAGTGTTATCTCCGTCATATTCGTAAGAAGATAATAAATCTCTTACTTCCATTTCTACTAACTCTAATAACTCAGCATCGTCAACCATATCAACTTTGTTTAAGAAAACAACGATACGAGGAACGTTTACTTGGCGACATAATAAGATGTGCTCACGAGTTTGAGGCATTGGACCATCAGTAGCAGCTACTACTAAGATACCACCATCCATTTGAGCAGCTCCTGTAACCATGTTTTTTACGTAATCCGCGTGACCTGGACAGTCAACGTGTGCGTAGTGACGGTTAGCAGTTTCATACTCTACGTGAGATGTATTAATTGTAATACCACGCTCTTTTTCTTCTGGAGCATTATCGATTTGATCGAAAGCTTTTGCTTCTGAATAACCAGCATCAGCTAATACTTTAGTAATCGCTGCAGTCAAAGTTGTTTTACCGTGGTCAACGTGACCAATAGTACCAATATTTAAGTGCGGCTTATTACGGTTGAAAGTTTCCTTTGCCATTTTACTTTTTATTAATTTCTATTGTTATACTTAAATTAAAAAAATAACTTTAAATTATTTTCAAGTGTAAAAGTACACTTTTTGATTTATATAAAGATATTAATTTTTGACTCGCGTTAACCTTGGTTTAAATGAGTTTCAACAACTACTTAAAAGATTAACTATACTGGACGAACCAGAATTTGAGCGGGAAACGGGACTCGAACCCGCAACATTCAGCTTGGAAGGCTGACGCTCTACCAATTGAGCTATTCCCGCATTCACTTCTAAAAAGCTTTGCAAATTTAAAGATTAAATCCTAAACCACAAAAAATTTTAAAAATTAAGTTTGTGGGGAGAGCAGGATTCGAACCTGCGAAGGTTACCCAACGGATTTACAGTCCGTCCTCGTTGGCCGCTTGAGTATCTCCCCGCCTTATTTTTTTGTTCTTCTAAAAACCTTGAGCCGATAGAGGGACTCGAACCCACGACCTGCTGATTACAAATCAGCTGCTCTAGCCAGCTGAGCTACATCGGCATTTTTGTTTTTAAAAGCGTTATTTAAAAGAACAGTCCGTTAAATATGTTTGTTTAACGGACTGCAAATTTACGTTGTTTTTTGAATTAACCAAATTTTTAGGTTCTTTTTTTAGTCAATTCCCTATTTTTTATCTTTCGCTAATTTTTTCTTTTTTTCTGATAATTAATTTTTTTAATGTATCTACCGCTAAATCAATACATTCTTCAAAAGATTGTCCTGTTTTACTTACAACAATATCATCTCCTGGTACTTCTAACTTAATATCAACTGTCTTGTTATTTTTTTCTGCAGTATTCTCTAATTTAAAAGAAACATTCGCTGCAATGATTTTGTCTGACAAAGTTTCTAATTTTTCTAATTTTTTCTCTAAATACTCCTCTAAACCTGGTTTAGTATTGAAGTTTACTGCTTGAAAGTTAATTGTCATAATTACTCTTTTTTGTTCTCACGCGGGTGAGCTTTGTTAAACACTTTTTTTAAATTTTCTATACTCCCATGTGTATAAATTTGAGTCGATGACAAACTTGAATGCCCTAAAATATCTTTTACTGCATTCAGATCTGCTCCTGAATCTAACATATGAGTCGCAAATGAATGCCTCAACATATGAGGACTTTTTTTATGTTTTACACTTATAAGACTAAGATAGTATTTTACTTTCGAATAAACAAGATTATCGTACAAAGGTTTTCCTTTTTCTGTTACAAAAACATTCGTACATTGTAAAGTAATTTCGTTATGTTTTCTAGTGTTATAATTCGCCAAATCCTCTAACAGAAAGGTAGAAATAGGAATTATGCGTTCTTTATTTCTTTTTCCAAGAACTTTTATAGAAAGTGTATTCGGATCGATATCATTTTCTTTCAAACCAATTAATTCGGCACGTCGAATTCCTGTTTGATACATTACATCAATCATTAATCGATCACGTAAACCTTCGAATGTGTCAGGGAAAAATTCATCATTATTCAACAAATCATTCAATTCTGCTTCTGTAAAAGGTACTAAAACTTGTTTATTTTGTTTAAGTGAATGAATTTGCTCGATTGGATTAATGGAAAGATGATTTTCTTTGACCAAATATTTATAAAACGTTCGTAAAGCGCTTAATTTGCGATTAACTGTTTTCTCAGACTTTTCTAATTCTGATAAATGCATCACAAATGCACGAATATGATTTTTTGTTGCAAGTTGTATTTCTGACGAATTTTCTTCTTGTTGATAGAACTCAACAAAATCGTCCAAATCTCTTTTGTAGCTAGTAATTGTTAGCGTAGAATAGTTTTTCTCGAGCGCTAAATAATCTAAGAATAGTTGAATAAATTCCATAAAAAAACCTATTCATCAAAGTTACAACTTTAACAAATAGGTCAACAGAAATTAATTTCTTTATATCGTTTAAAACGGCAATTTATGCTTCCTCCTTTTCGATTAAGGCTTGTTTGTAGATTGCTCTACTCATCTTAATTCTATTTGTAACAGAAGGTTTTGTAAATTGTTGACGTGCTCTTAACTGACGTACAACACCTGTTTTATCAAATTTTCTTTTGTATTTTTTTAGAGCTCTTTCGATTGACTCTCCGTCTTTTACTGGTATAATCAACATAATTTTATCTATTTCTTTTTGAGATGGCAAATATACAACTCTTTAGTAATTAAACAAATCGTTTTGTATTAATCTTTCAAAATATTTCTTCCAATCACTAATTTTTGGATCTCAGTTGTTCCTTCACCGATTGTACACAACTTAGAATCACGGTAGAATTTCTCTACTGGAAAATCTTTTGTATATCCGTATCCACCAAATATTTGAACTGCTTCATTCGAGATTTTAACACACGCTTCCGATGCATAATATTTTGCCATTGCACCTTCTGTCGTCATTGGTTTTTTATGATTTTTTAAATAAGATGCTTTACGAATTAATAATTCTGAAGCTTCGATTTCTGTAATCATTTCAGCCAATTTAAAGTTAATTGCTTGGAAATTTGCAATTGCAGTTCCAAATTGATGACGCTCTTGTGCATATTTCAATGCTGCTTTATAAGCTCCTTTCGCAATTCCTAAAGATAAAGCTGCGATCGAGATACGACCACCATCTAAAATCTTAAGTGCTTGCTTGAAACCATCACCAACATTTCCTAAACGATTTACATCCGAAACACGTACGTTATCGAAGATTAACTCTGCCGTTTCCGAAGCACGCATTCCTAATTTATTTTCTTTTTTACCCGATGTAAAACCTGGCGTTCCTTTTTCTATTACAAAAGCTGTCGCGTTATTTTTAGCTCCTTTCTCTCCTGTTCTTGTCATCACAACCGCAACATCACCAGAAATTGCATGTGTAATAAAGTTTTTTGCTCCATTAATCACCCATTCATCACCATCTTTTACAGCTGTTGTAGACATTCCTCCAGCATCAGATCCTGTGTTGTGCTCTGTTAATCCCCAAGCACCAATCCATTCTGCTGTTGCTAATTTTGGTAACCAACGTTGTTTTTGTTCTTCGTTTCCGAATTCTAAAATATGATTTGTACAAAGTGAATTATGTGCCGCTACAGACAAACCGATAGAAGGATCAACTTGTGAAATTTCATCTACAATTGATACATATTCATCATATGACAAACCACTTCCTCCATATTCTTCTGGAACAACGATTCCCATGAATCCCATTTTTCCAAGTTCTTTGAAAACTTCAACTGGAAAAGTTTGAGCTTCATCCCACTCCATTATATTCGGTTGAATGTATTGTTTTGCAAAATCTCTTGCCGATTGCGCGATTAATGATAAATTTTCATTTTCTAAGAAATCCATTTTTTTGAGTTTTTTTGTTTTTTTATGACTTTCCTCCAAAAGTAATAAATTTCTATTAAGTGAAAAGTTTTTCTTTTACGATTATTTTTACTCATTAAAAATAATTGACTATCAGCGTGTTTAAGTTAATAATATCCTTAAAAAAAACAAATGTTTAAAGTCATTTTCGGAAATGATATTTGACATTTTAATTCGGATGAATTAATCCGAGTTTTGTTTCGAAAAATAAAATAAACATTATGAAAAAAGGACTATTAATATTAGGAGCAATCTTTGCATCAACAATTTCATTTGGACAAGAGGCTAGTGAATTACATATGCGTGTAAGAGCAACTGGTGTAGTTCCTATGGAAGATGCTAAAATAGAAGCAATAGGTGGAAATGTAGCAGTTACAAACAATCTTATTCCAGAAATTGACTTTACCTATTATATTACAAAAAATATCGCGGCCGAATTAATCTTAGGAACATCTAAACACGAAGTTGTAGCGGTAAATACTGCATTAGGAAATTTAGATTTGGGACGAGTAATGCTGTTACCTCCAACTCTTAATGTACAATATCATTTGTATCCAACCAAAAACCTAAAACCTTATGTTGGTGCTGGAATTAATTATACAATCTTCTATGATCAAGGGCAAGGAAAAGGGAGAAACGCAGCCGTAACTAGTGTAGATTACAAAAACAATGTAGGTTTCGGATTTCAATTAGGATTTGATTACAAAATCAATGATAAATTATACTGGAACGTAGATGTTAAAAAATTATACTTAAACACAGACGTTACAGTTGGTGCAGCTTTAGACAAACAAGTTTATGTACCAGCAGATGTAGATCTTAATCCTTGGTTAATCAGTACTGGTATTGGTTTCAAATTATTCTAAAATCGACCTTTTATATATATTATGATTTTTTATTAACCAACTAAAAGATCAAAAAGAGAAGCAATTGCTTCTCTTTTTTTATTTAATATAATTTATTTTTACTCCTCCACTCTTTTATCTTCGATGTGATTTGTTCGAAAATATTCTCGAACCGAGACAAAAGTAGGCTCTATATGCACTAATACATCTTTTACTTGTGGCATTTTAGCTTGTACAGCATCTTTCAGATCATGACTAATTTTATGTCCTTCCACCACCGAAATCGTTCCATCGACTATTGCATGTAAATCGACATAATAATTCATTCCATTCTTACGCACATTACATTTTTCAGTCGCCATAACACCCGGAACATGCGAAGCGATTTCTCTAATTTGTTCAATTTCATTTTCGTACAATTGCTCATCCATAATTTCTCCCAACGCAGGTCGAAGGATTTTGTACGCATTATATAAAATAAAACTTGATGCAAAAAGTGCTGCAACATCATCTGCTGCCTCCCAACCTGGTCCCATTACCAATGAAATCGAAATTCCGATAAACGCCATTAACGATGTAATTGCGTCCGAACGATGATGCCAAGCATCTGCTTTTAGAGAAGAACTATTGGTTTCAACACTTTTTCGCATTACATACTGAAACGATAATTCTTTGAATAAAATAATTCCTCCAAGAACTAATAAGGTAAATGGTTTGGGCTGATGATGTGGTGTAATAATATTGTTAATACTTTCTTTTGCAATGATAATCGCAGAAACAATAAGGAAAGTAACCACTAAAAATGTGATTAACGCTTCTGCTTTTCCGTGTCCATAAGGATGATTTTCATCTGCAGGTTTTGCAGAATACTTTAGTCCAAAGAAAACAAATATAGAAGAAAAAACATCTGCCGAAGACTCGATTGCATCTGCAATAAGTGCGTAAGAATTCCCAAAATAACCAGCCAAAAACTTAATTCCAGCCAAAGAAGCGTTTCCTACAATACTAAAAATTGAAGCTTTGATTGCTTTTTCCGAATTATCATTCATACCAAAAAAATAAGCCCTACAAATGTAAGGCTTATTCTAATTTTGTATCTCGAAAATATTATTTTTCTAAGAATGGGTATTTGTAATCTTTTGCAGGAACAAATGTTTCTTTGATTGTTTGAACAGAAGTCCAACGTAACAAGTTCATTGCAGAACCTGCTTTATCATTTGTACCAGAAGCACGCGCTCCACCAAATGGTTGTTGACCTACAACTGCACCTGTTGGTTTATCGTTGATGTAGAAATTTCCACAAGCATTTTTCAATGCTTTAGCAGCTAATTCTACAGCAGCACGATCTTTCGCGAAGATTGATCCTGTTAATGCGTAAGCAGAAGTTTCGTCAACTAATTTTAAAGTTGCTTCAAATTCATTTTCATCATAAACATAAACTGATAATACAGGTCCGAAGATTTCTTCTACCATTGATTCATATTTAGGATTCGTTGCTTTGATAACTGTTGGTTGAACAAAATATCCAACTGAATCATCATAAGTACCACCGATTACAACTTCAGCTTCAGAAGATGCTTGTGCACGATCGATATATGCTTTAGATTTTTCGAAAGAGTTTTTATCGATAACCGCTGTCATGAAATTAGAGAAATCCTCTGGAGATCCTAATCTAACAGTTGCTAACATTTCTTTCATTTGTTTCTCAACTTCGTTCCATAAGTTAGATGGAATATAAGCACGAGAAGCAGCAGAACATTTTTGTCCTTGGTATTCAAATGCTCCACGAACTAAACCTACAGCAACTTCTGTTGGACAAGCTGATTTGTGAACCATTAAGAAATCTTTTCCTCCTGTTTCTCCTACGATACGTGGATAAGTTCTGTAATTGTTGATGTTATCTCCAATTTGTTTCCATAAAGTATTGAAAACTTTTGTAGAACCTGTGAAGTGTAAACCTGCGAAATCTTTGTGTTCTAAAACTGTTTTTGCAGTTTCTGCTCCATCAGTTAAGATCATGTTGATTACACCATCTGGTAAACCAGCTTTTTTGAACACTTCCATTGTTACTTTAGCAGCTAAAGTTTGTTTATCAGAAGGTTTCCAAACTACAACGTTCCCCATCAAAGCCATACAAGATGGTAAGTTACCAGCGATTGCAGTAAAATTGAATGGAGTAATTGCGAAAGTAAATCCTTCTAATGGACGATAATCTACACGATTCCAAATTCCAGGAGAAGAAATTGGTTGATCTGCATAAATTTCTGTCATGTATTGTACATTGAAACGTAAAAAGTCAATCAACTCACAAGCTGAATCAATTTCTGCTTGCATTGCATTTTTAGATTGACCAATCATTGTTGCAGCATTTATTTTTGCACGGTAAGGACCAGCAATCAAATCTGCAGCTTTCAAGAAAATTGCCGCTCTATCTTCCCAAGGCATTGCAACCCAAGCTTCTTTTGCAGCTAAAGCTGTATCAATCGCTTTTCTTACATCATCTTGTGTTCCTTCGTGGAAATAACCAACAACTTTTTGGTGGTCATGTGGAGGACGAATTTCTTTTTTATTTCCTGAAAAAATTTCTTCAGAACCAATGTATTGAGGAACTTCAGTTACCTCGTTAAACATTTTTTTGTAAGCGTCTAATAATTGCGCACGCTCTGGTGTTCCAGGAGCATATGATTTTACCTCTTCGTTAACAGCGTGAGGAATTTGAGCAAATGATTTTGACATTTTGATTATTTTGTTTGTTTATACTTTTCAAAGTTCAAATTTAAGAAAAATAAATGGAAATGTTTCAGTTCAGATAATTAAGTCTTTTACCACTTTAAACATAAAATCATCCATTATTCTTCCTTTTTATTTTCTTTTTTATCTTTTGTATGAAGAATTTGATTTTCGATATTCTCTAAATATTGGATTTGCATTTCCTGTATTTCTAATAATTTCTTATTCTGATGAACCAATAAATGATCTATTTTTTCGCTTAATAATTTTATTTCCAATTCAGCTTTCAAGTTAATTTTATAATCATGTTCGGCTCTATCACGGTCTTTATCTTCTTGACGATTTTGACTCATCATAATAATTGGAGCTTGTATTGCTGCTAAACAAGACAAAATCAAATTGAGTAAAATAAATGGATAGGGATCAAAACCTTTGTTGTGCAACATCCAAAAATTAAGAAACATCCAAACCAATAAGAAAATAAAAAACGAAATAATAAATGTCCAACTTCCTCCAAAAGACGCTACTTTATCTGCGATTCTATCGCCTGTTGTCAATGGCTTTGATGTATTTTCTTTTATATTTTCGGAAAGAATAGAATTATCACGAATTGCTTCTACTACATCTTGATCCAATTTTTCCATTTCACCTTTTTCTTGCGAAATCAAATTTGCAAAAAATTGACGACGATATTTGTTCAATATTTTTATCGAAACATAATCTTCTTCGGTAATTGCTGGATAATCTTGCTCAATCAATTTAAAAATCTCTTGCTGAATTTCTTTTCCTTTTACAGCTTCGTAGCGATTAATTGGTTCTTGAGTTACAAAACATTTCATAATAATCTATTTTAGTCAAAAATCACATCACAAAAAACGCTCCTAAAATTAGAAGCGTTTTAATTATTAAAAGTTATTTGTGTAATAATCGAAATATTTACAATTTGATTTTATTTCTTGATATGTTTTCGTGTCCGAATATTGTTTCAAATTTTTAAAATTAGAACGATAATTTGCCACTTTAAACGCTAAAATTTTATCTTCGTTGTCATATTGATTTTCGTACAAACGTTTCAACACAGGATCTTTTGCATTATAAAATCTTCCTTGTTCATTCTTAGACAATGCAAATAAAATTTGCGCTTTCATTTCTTTGTCTTTTGTCGAATCAAAAGCTTTTTTCAAATAATTTTCTGACGGCGTAAAATTATCTACGTAGTTTCCACCCCAACCGAAACTTTTGTAAAAGAAGTTGCTTGTCGCTTCATATTGATCACCATAATTATTAAATTTTGGTCCATTATCATTGTTTCGATCAAATGTCAACAAATAACGATAATAGCCTAAAGTCGTCGTATTGTAAAAGAAATTCCCCAACAAATAATTCGCTTTTGCAGCTTCTTCGGTATTCTTCTTTGCTATTTTATTCAATTCAATCATCGCATTTGTCAATTCTAATTTTGACATTTTTGGTTTGATAAATTTAAATTCATTCAAATAAGGAGTTGCGATCACTTGATTTTCGTCACAATTAAAACATTCAATCTTATTATATCCAAAGATTTTATTCGGAATATTATGATAACCATCAAACTGATTTTCTACCCAAGTTTTGCTTTCTTTTTCTGTTGTATAATCGTAATCATAAACAAAATAAGCACTTTCTGACGTGTGATATTTTTGATCAATCTTCTCAAATTCTTTTTTCGCCAAATCAAATTTCATTTCGCCTAAATACAATGTTCCTTTGAAATCGGCTAAATAATCTGATAATTTAAACTGAATTTCTTTTGATTTTTTTGTTCTCCAATCCCATGAACTCGATTTTACTTTTGCATTAATCAAATATTTTTCGAAAGCTGTTTTATTCGATTTTTTATCCAATTTATCTAAATCATTGATAATCGCCCAATCTGGATTTGAACCTAATTGTGTAATTTCATTATGAATCAAAAATGCTTTTCCTTTGTCACCTTGCAAAAAATATCGATTTGCTAAAACATCTAAAATCACATTTTTCAAGTTCATTTTTTGATCATCTTCATCCGAATAACCATAGACATCTTCTGGTAATTTTGGATATTCATAATTCAAAATCGACGCATATTTTTGCATCAATTGATTCTCAAAACTATCTGTAATTTTCTTTTGTTCGAAAATTTCTAATAAAATTTCAATCACTTTTTTCTGTTGTTGAAATTCTTTCGAAGTTGAATTTACTTTGGTTAAATACGTTTTTGTTTCCGCAAAATTTTTGTTCAATAAATTCAAATATGCCACCGATAATTTCCAATATTCTTTGTCGTCAGCTTTTATCGCTTGTGATTTTGCCAGAGCAATCAATTCATTAATCTGAACTTCATCTTTTGAATCTTCGGGGTTACTGTAATAATTGCCATTTGTTTTTACAGGTAAATATAAATCTGTATATTTTTTTCGTTCTTGAGAAGAATTCCAATAATAATCTTCAGGATTTTGTTGCAAATATTCGCGTTCAATTAAATTAATAGAACGTGCAAATAAAATTCTCGCTTGTGGCGCATTTACATCATTCGCAATAATTTTTTTCGCAGGAGCTAACGGATTCGAAAAATCATTATAACCAATCAATAAATACAAATCATTTTTTTCTTGAATCGTTTTGGCATTGGCTAACATTTTCTCATAATTCAAATCTTCTGTCACGCGCATCGATTGATAAGCACTCATTTTTCGATCATTCGAATGAGAAAAAACTTCGAAAAAGTCATAATTCGCCTGAATATAATTTCCAAGTGCACGCTCCGCTCCACCTTTTTGATCTAACGCATAATAATACATCGAATTTTTGAGTCCTTGCGACGCCACATACATATTAAAATAATTGATAGCGTCTTTATATTCGTGGAAATAATGCGCAAAACGCACCAATTGATAACCGTAACGAACTTTTAATTCTTTGTCCGTTTCTGCATTCCAACTTTTCTTTAGAACCTCAAGAACTTTTCTATAGTTTAGATTATTGACATTTTTTTCTGGACGATCTACATACGACCATTCACCATTATCGATATAATAAAAAGCCATATAAGGCTCTAAATACTTGGCATACGACAAGTAAAGTAAACTTTGCTTATTCTTTTTTACCCAATCTGTTGTCGCAAAATTATAGTTCGTATTGGACGATTTTCCATTCTTTACCATCAAATCAATTTCTTGTTTCGATACTTTAAAAACCAACTCAAACGCTTGCTGATAGCTAATTCCTAACGTTTTTTGCCAATCCAAAATATTCTCATTCTTTTGATTTGCATCCATCGTATAATATGGATTATCCAACGTCATCAAAAATGGCTGATATTGAGGCGCTTCGCTTAAAGTTTGCGAAAAAAGATTGTAGTAATAATAATCTTCTCCACCTCCATCAGCACACGCAAATACTTTGGTTAAACCAAAAGTTAAGCATAAAGTAAGTACTATTTTTTTCATAATTGTGTTGGTATTGTTTTCAAAAATTTTGAGTCTAAATGAAAATAAATCAAGCGATAATTGTAAGATAATTTTGTATCGATAAATGATTTTGTTTCAATTAATAATTCAGGAGAAATCATTTCAACTTTTATTGTAAAACCTTTGCTCACATAAAAATTTCGTACAAAAAAATCATCTTCCACTTCATAAAATCCATTTCTGATTTTCTTTACAGGTTTTCCTATCAAATCTTGCTCCGAAAAAGAATTGATTAATTTTATTTTTCCTTGATGATTTGTCAAAATTGCCCACGAATAAATTGGCAAAGCAACATCTAATTTGATTGGATAATCGTTCAAGTTTTTTAAATAATCTTTTGCTATTTTCAAATCTAAAATCGAATTATTTTCAGATTGATCAGTTGGATTTTCGGTTGCATAACACATCAAAACCATTTTATCCAAAGGCGGAACTCCTTCTTTGTCTTTAAATTTGACTTGATGCAAACGCAAAGTTGCCGAAAGTTTTTTGCCCGAAATATGTTTCAATTCCGACAAAAACATAAAATAATTTTCGCGCGTAGATTTCGTCCAATCACAATCTATCTGAATTTCATTGAAACTTTTTAGATTTCCTCTTTCAGCCGTTTCACTCAAAAAATTATACACATCTTTTGCTAAAATTTTGATTTGATCTTTTGATGTATTCAGAAAAGTTTGATTGGTAATAAAAACCGTCGGAATATAATTGACATTGAGTTTCGTTGCATCAAAATTCTGAATAATTCCAACTGGAGAAATTTTATTCAACTTTTTATCCACATCAAAAAAACGAACATAAATATTTTCCACTTTTAGTGAATCAACCGCTTTTTTCTCTGTTTCATTCACCGAATAATTACTTCGCCAATAATAAAAATCAATTGGTGATTTTTTGGTTTCAGAAGTACATCCAACCAAACTAATTATCGTAAACAGTATTAAAAATCTAAATAAAAATTTCATACTCAAATTTAACTCAAAATCTATAAATCACAATCGATGAAAATAGTGAGATTTTATCAAATTAATTGTCGAAATTTATCCTCTATAATATTCTTAAAAAATGAATGATAAAAATTTTCAGCGTGTAATCGAAATGTCTTTTGCAAGTGTTTATCCGCATTACATCACAAAAGCAGAAAAGAAAAACCGAACAAAAACGGAAGTTGATCAAATTATTTTTTGGTTAACAGGTTATACTGAAAAAGATTTGGAAGAAATTTTAACGAAGAAAACTAACTTTCATGATTTTTTTGAAAATGCACCAAAGTTTAATCCAAATGCAACTAAAATAAAAGGTGTGATTTGCGGTTATCGTGTGGAAGAAATTGAAAATCCATTGATGCAAAAAATTCGATATTTAGACAAATTAATCGATGAATTAGCCAAAGGAAAAATAATGGAAAAAATTTTGAGAAGTTAAGCTACTTATCTCCTCGAATTTCCAGTTCCATATCCCATCAACACATCGTATCGTTGTCCCCAAGGGCGATAGTAAAACAATGCTTGATATTGATTTTCGGTTTGCCAAAAACTTCCGCTCACATAACTTGGATCGATTTTGCCTGTTTTGGTATTTTTTACGACATATTGATAATTGTAATAACCTTGTTTCAAGAATAATTCGGTTACCCAAAATCCTGCATCGTCTTTTTCTAATTTCGAATTTTCATCAATTTCCCAATTATTAAAAGCACCTACAACATACGGAACGTATAATCCATTTTGATCTTCGAAAGCATCTAAGGCAAAATAAACCCATGAATAATCTGCTTCAGAATTTGCTGCATATTCGTTTCCATAACGGTTATTTCGGATATAAAAATTACCATTAATGTCTGGATAATCATCATAAGGTAAATTATATTTCGGAATATCTGCACGCAAAACAGTGTGATAAACACTATCTTTTCTGAATGTTTTTTCTGTTGTTAAACTCGGAACTTCTAAATTTTTGTTATCAAACCAATTGTATTCTGCACCACCGTCAAACAAAATATTAGTATCATTATATGTTAATTGATTTGGACGAGAAAAAGATGGTCGATTGACAAAATAACCTTCGTTCCAATTGTTATTTTTCATCAAAAATAATCTTGCACCATCAGGAACTTCAGTTAAATTTTGTGTTCCACTCGAAACTTGAACTTGCAAACGCTGATTCAATTCTTTTACGGTTGGATTATTGTAACGAGAAACCATCACTCCAACATCCGCAATTGGTTGATAAACGGCAAAACGTTTCGTGAAAATTGGGTTTGAATCATTTTCTAAATACACTTTTAACACATAATTTCCAGGTAATTTTACATTCATTTGATCATTCGGAAATTGAATTTGATAATTGGTATATTTTTGATACGTATTGAATGAATTCTTATATGTTCGCGCATAATCAGCATTAACACCATTTAAAAATTCGGTTTGAAAAATATTCGATTCTGACCAATCTGCATTTCTGTGTTCAATAGAATATTGATAACGCTTATAACCTGCACTAATATCATCAAAAAGAAAAATTAATCTTTCGCTAGAACCTAACTTGATAACGGGTGTATTATCGTTTGTTTGCGGATTAAAAACTTGAACCGTCTTGATATTCTTTAGAGGAATTACATCTTGAAATTGCCCAAAAAGAATTGAAGTCAATAGACAAAGTATAATCGAATAGAATTTCATTTTCATTATAATTTTGATTGTTAAAAATACAAAAAAAGCGCATGCCTTTTTGAAAAAGACATACGCTTATATAACTCTAAAATTTATTTTTTAGTACAAAGCAGGAAACTCGTTTGGTTTCGCTTCGCGCATTAGTTCATAGACTTGTTCTGTAATATCATCAACAGAAGGTTTTGAAAAATAATCTCCATCAGTCGCATACGCAGGACGGTGAGCTTTCGCTGTAATCGTCAATGGTGCGCTATCTAATGTAAAATATCCACCTTGTTTCTCGATAATTTCTTGTAACAAGAATGCACTTGCTCCACCTGGAACATCTTCGTCAACAATAACTAAACGATTCGTTTTGTTCAAACTTTTTGCAACATCTGCATTGATATCGAAAGGCAATAAAGATTGTGCATCAATTACTTCAACAGAAATACCTAGTTGCTCCAATTCTTTCGCAGCATCCATCACAATTCTCCAAGTAGAACCGTATGTTAATAACGTTACATCTTTTCCTTCTTTTGTAATTTCTACTTCACCTATTGGCGTTGTAAATTCTCCAATATTAGTTGGTGCAGGTTCTTTCAAACGATAACCATTCAAACTTTCTACAACAATTGCAGGCTCATCTGCTTGCATCAATGTATTGTAAAAACCTGCGGCTTTTGTTAAATCACGTGGAACTAAAACATTCACGCCACGAACCAAATTCAAAATTCCTCCCATTGGCGAACCTGAATGCCAAACACCTTCTAAACGGTGACCACGCGTTCTGATAATCACAGGCGCTTTTTGACCTCCATTCGAACGATAAAGCACAGTTGCCAAATCATCAGAAATTCCTTGTAAACAATAAAGGATATAATCTAAATATTGAATTTCTGCAATTGGACGTAAACCACGCATCGCTAATCCAATTCCTTGACCAAGAATTGTTGCTTCGCGAATACCTGTATCCGAAATACGATCGATACCATATTTTGCTTGAAGACCTTCTAAACCTTGGTTTACATCACCAATATTTCCAGCATCTTCACCAAAAACTAATGCCTTTGGATATTTTTCGAAAATTTTATCAAAGTTATCACGAACAATTACACGACCATCTTCTAACGCTGGATTTTCTCCAAACTCAGGTTTTACTTGTGGTACTTGAGTTGCCGTTCCTGAAACTAATTTAGTCGAATAGATTTCTTCTTCGCGCTTCATTTTGGCATCTAACCAAGAAATTAATTCAGCTTTTGTAACTAAATTTTCTGAACGTATTAAACGAATTACTTTACGAACAGCTCCATAAACATCACGTTTGAAAGGACTTTTCTTTGATTTTAGATTACTAATTTCAATGTTGATAAAAGCACCGTTTGCACTTTCTAAAGCAATTTTCGTTAATAATTCTAACGCTTCATTTTTCAAATCCAAAATTGGATTCAAATAATCGTCCCAACATTGTTTTTGAGAAGCTTTTACTTCAGCTTTTACTTCAGCTTCTAATTGATCCAACTCTTCCGCAGAAATAATTGCTTCTGAATGATCTGCAAATGCTAAAATATATTCACGGAATTTTGAGATTCCATCAAAATCTTTTTCCCATGTCAAACGCTCCTCTGATTTATAACGCTCGTGCGAACCAGAAGTCGAGTGACCTTGTGGTTGCGTACATTCTTGCACGTGTACAATACACGGAATGTGATGCTCACGCGCAAATCTTTCTGCACGTGTATACGCTTCAATCAAAGCAGGATAATCCCACGCTTTTACAGTAATAATTTCGTAACCTCTTTCTTCTTCCGTTCTTCCGAAACCTGATAACAATTCAGAAAGATTCGATTTTGTACGTTGAAATTTAGCTGGCACAGAAATTCCGTAACCATCGTCCCAAATAGAAACAACCATTGGCACTTGCAAAACTCCACCTGCATTTATAGTTTCCCAAAAATGACCTTCAGAAGTACTTGCATCTCCAATTGTTCCAAAAGCAATTTCATTTCCGTTCACAGAAAATTGTTGTTCTTCGTCTGATTGAGGAACATTTCTAAAATATTTTGAAGCTTGTGCTAAACCTAACAAACGTGGCATTTGACCAGCTGTTGGCGAAATATCTGCACTCGAATTTTTTTGTTCTGTTAATTTTTTCCAAGAACCGTCTTCATTTAAAGAACGTGTTCCGAAGTGAGATGTCATTTGACGACCTCCAGATGAAGGTTCTTTCTCTAAATCTGTTAAAGCATATAATTGTGCAAAAAATTGTTCAACTGTTAATTGACCAATTGCGAACATAAATGTTTGATCGCGGTAGTATCCAGAACGAAAATCTCCATTTTTGAATACTTTTGCCATTGCAATTTGTGGTAATTCTTTTCCATCACCAAAAATTCCAAATTTTGCTTTCCCAGTAAGTACTTCTCTTCTCCCTAAAAGACTTACTTCGCGAGACATAAAAGCCGTCTTGTAATCATTAATGATTTGACTTTTAAACTCTTCGAAAGTAATTTTATTTACCTCTTTTGTTTCCATTTCTTTTGTTTGTTGCATCACAAATTTAACAAAAGATTTGTAACTTACACCATACAATTTGCGTCTAACGAATAGATTATAGAATTGTATCATCCAATTAATAACTATAAAAATAAATACATGAAAAAAACTTTACTGAGTATATGTCTGGTTTTTGCCTTTGCAAATTCACCATACTTAATGGCTCAAACGAAATCTGGAAACGCAACTTTTGTGACGCAAGTAGAAGGAATTAAGGAATACAAACTACCAAATGGATTACAAGTTTTATTAGTCTCTGATCAATCGCAAAGTAATGTTGTAGTAAATATTGTTTACAATGTTGGTTCTAAACACGAAGGTTACGGTGAAAAAGGAATGGCGCATTTGTTAGAACATATGTTGTTTAAATCAACAAAAAACTTAGGTGATATCAAGAAAATGTTATCTGACAAAGGTGGACGTGCAAATGGAACGACATATTATGATCGTACAAATTATTACGAAGTTTTCCCATCAAGCGACGAAAATTTACGTTGGAGTTTGGAAATGGAAGCTGATCGTATGATTAATGCAACCATTAAACAAGAAGATTTGGACAAAGAATTTTCGGTTGTACGTAATGAATTTGAAATTGGTGAAAATGATCCGTCAAGTGTTTTAATGGAACGCGTTATTTCTGCTGGCTATTTATGGCACAATTACGGAAAATCTACAATTGGATCTAAAGAAGATATTGAGCGTGTAAAAACACCACAGTTGCGCAAATTCTACGAAAAATATTATCAACCAGATAATGCAACCTTAATTATTGCTGGAAAATTTGACGAGAAAAAAACGATGGAATATGTGAATCAGTATTTTGCTTCAATTCCAAAACCAACTCGTGTTTTAGACGAAGTTTTAACAGTTGAACCAGCGCAAGATGGTGAAAAATTTGTTGAAGTAAAACGTGCAGGAGATTCCCAATCGGTTGGTGTTATGTATCACGTTGCAGCATATAGCGATAAAGATTATGCAGCAATTGATGTTTTAAATAATATTTTAACTTCAGATCCTTCGGGATATTTGTACAAATCTTTAGTTGACACACACAAAATTGCTTCAATTTGGGCGTATAGTCCAGAAGTTCGTGATGCAAGTTTCTTCTATATCGGAACTGAAATTCCAAAAGAGAAAAACATCGAACAAACGAAAAATGATATTCGTGCAGAATTAGACAAAGTTGCTACAATTAATTATACTGATCAAGATGTACAACGTGCGAAAGCAAGTATTGTGAAAAACATCGAAAATCAAAAAAATAATACGATTAATTATGCCATTGGTTTAACAGAAATTGTTGGTGCGGGTGATTATCGTTTAGGTTTCTTATACCGCGATAATATCGAAAAAGTAACCAAAGAAGATGTAAAACGTGTAGCTGAAAAATATTTTAAAGCGAATAATAGAACAGTTGGAACTTTTATTCCGACAAAAGATGAAATTCGTGTAAAACCAGCTGAATTAACGAATATACAGATTACAGAATTAGTTTCGAATTACAAAGGTCGTGCAGTTGAGAAAGAAGCAAAACCATTTGAAGCTTCAATCAAAAACTTAAAAGCTCATTATGCAGAAGGAAAATTGAACAATGGTCTAAAATATGGAATCATCGACAAAGAAATTAAAGGTGAAAAAGTAATTCTTTCATTTAATTTACCTGTTTCGAATGAAAAAGATTTGGCAAACAAAGGAATGATCGGTCAATTAACGGCTGAATTGTTAATGTCTGGAACGAAGAATTTAACAAAAGAACAAATCAAAGATCAATTAGATGCTTTAAAATCTTCGGTTGGATTTAGATTTGGAGGACAAAATTTATCTGTAACAATTAATACGTACAAAAATTCATTAGACAAAACAATGGATATCGTGCGTCAAATCATTACAGAACCAACTTTTCCTGAAGCTGAATTAGCAAAATCTGTAAATGAATACACAACATATTTAGATGCAAATACAAACGATCCGCAAGCATTAGCCTTCAACGAAATTAGTCGTTTAACATCTAATTATCCTAAATCTTCTATTTTTTATACAGCTTCTTTTGCTGAAACAAAAGATGATTTAAAGAAAATCAAACAAGCTGATTTAGTTGATTTTTATAAAAATATTTTAGGTGCACAAAATGGTGTTGTTTCTATTATTGGAACAAATGACAAAGCGAAAGTTGAAAAATTATTAAACGATACTTTTGGTAAATGGAATAGCAAATCGAAGTACGAAAAAGCGTATCCAACTTTTACAGCAACGAAAAAAGAGGATAAACTTTATAACATTCCAGACAAAGAAAATGCTGCTGCAGTTGGATCAATTAACTTCAAAATGAATCGTGAAAGTGCTGATTACGCCGCAATGGTTATGGCAAATGAAATGATTGGAAGTGGAGGATTTTTATCTGCTCGTATTCCAATGCGATTAAGAGAAAAAGAAGGAATCAGCTATGGTGCAGGTTCATATGTTTCGATTCCAAACGATCCTAAAAACGATGTAGCTTCTTGGGGATATTATGCATTTTTAAACCCTACAAAACGTGAAGCAGTTGAAAAAGCATTGAAAGAAGAAGTTGCAAAAGCATTGAAAGATGGTTTCACAGCGGACGAATTGAAAACAAATATTGTAAGTTGGAAATACGGTCGTACAACTTCTTTGGGAACTGACGGAACTTTGTTAGGCTTATCGAATGGTTATTTATTGAATGGAATTACGTTTGATGAATTTGATAATTTAGAGAAAAAAGTAGATGCTCTTAATGTAAACCAAGTAAACGAGGTTTTCAAAAAGTACATTTCTTTAGATAAATTAACTTCTGTTTACACAGGAACTTTTGATAAAAAGTAAATACAATTCATATTAATTAAAAAAAAGCTTCAGAATAATCTGAAGCTTTTTTTATGATTTATTTAGAATAAGAATCTGCATAATTATTCATTTTCGGTCTAAAATGTGAAAAAATTTGTTAAAAAATCCTCATTTTAACATCATACTAAGTTTTTGGCATCATAATTTCTTAACACTAAAAACAATAAAAAAACAATTAACCTTAAATAATAGTTCATATGCAAGGATTAGAAGAAAACAATCAACCAACAAACAAAGGAAAAAATGGTTTAGTAGTTCCTTTGGCATTAGTCGGAATATTATTAGCAGGAAGTGTAGGATATAATATTTATCAAGCAAATCAGATCGGAAATCTTGAAAAAAATGAATCTTTAAATTCTCAAATCCTTAAAAACGAAACAGGTCAAAAGGATCAAATTCGTAAACAATATGATTCGATTTTAAACGACTATACACAATATAAAGCACGCATCGAAGATCGTAACAATTTATTGAGCGATAAAGAAAATATGATTCAGTTAAAGAATCAAGATATTCAAGAAATTTTAGATAAAGACAATCCAACTGCAGAGGAAATGAATCGTGCTCGTAAAATGATTAACGATTTAGAAGGAAGTGTAAAAAATTACAAATCTGAAGTTGCTCGTTTACAAAAAGAAAATGCAATTCTTGTACGTAGCGTTGACGAATTAAATAATAAAAATTCTGCTTTAACAACAGACAACAACAATTTAAGAGAAAACAATAAAGAGTTAACATATAACTACGAAACAGAAAAAAGTGTTCGTCAAAAAGACAATGCAATTTCGAAAGGAAAGATCAATGAATTAAGTTCAACTTTATCTGTTTCTAATCAACAAATCAAAGGAATTCGTGTAAGAAATAGCGGAAAAGAAGTTGAAAAAACACGTGCAAAACGTATTGATAAAATTCGTGTTTCTTTTGATGTAGATCGTAATTCGAGAACAGAATCTGGAGACAAAAAATTATATGTTGCTATCTATAATCCTGACGGAACATTAGGAAGATATGGAAATGCGCAAGGCGGACAAATTGAATTGAGATCTGGAGATACAGTTAATTTCTCTGATGCAATCAACTTTAATTACACAAACGGACAAACAAAAAATATTACGTTTGATTGGGAAAACGAGGAATTCCAAAAAGGAGTTTACACGTTCAATGTTTACGAAAATGGATTTAAGATTAGTCAAGCAAAAATAACCCTAAACTAATTATTGACACAAGACTAACCAAGAAAGCTCAGCAATTGCTGAGCTTTTTTTGATTTAATATATCTTTTAAATATTATCGTTTCAAAAGATTGATACTAACAGTTGCCAATTCACTGTTTGGATATTTTTTGAACAATGTTTTATCTGGAACTAAACCAGTTTCTTGACAAATTCGATGAAAAACATCGACTTCTACAATATATTGATCCGAAAATCCATGCGTTGCATCATACGCTGTTGCAGGTGTATTTCCTAAATTCTCCGCCGTTAAATCTGGAGCAATCGTATGTAATTCGATCAATAACAAACCAAATTTATCTACATAAGGCGCCCATTTTTTGAGATGATTCAATAAATTTTGTTCCACATCATTATTTGACAATCGTTTTCCTCTAAACGCAAAAGCTCCTGTAGAAGCACTAATTCGATTTGTTTTGATATCTTCTACATCTTCCCAAATTCGATTATGATCTAAAAATGTTCTAATGTTTAATAAATCACTCAACTCTATTGAATAATCATTTTTCAAATCTGTTGCCAAACGATCTGGATCACCAATATCACCCCAAATCACTTTTGCCCAAATATCATTTTTAATTAAATTGGCACGCGTTACTTTCAGCGCTGCTTGATTATAATCTGCACCAACCAAAAAAAGTGGATATTCGTCGAGATGTTTTCCCCGTAAGGTTTGACGTTCTATCACATCATACAAATGTTGTAAAAGCGCTCCATTCCCGCATCCCATATCCAAAATTCCTTTCGGTTGCTCTTCTATTGGACGATTAAAAATATCTACAATAAACTCATCAATCACTTTGAAATAAGTGGAATGCGCTCCTCCACTACCCCAAACATTCATTTCGCGATTCACGTGTTGTTCATCTTCGCCTTCGGTAATTTCACGCAATTTTGTTGGCGAACCAAAAAGCAAATCATTCAACTTCGCGAACATTGGTAAATAAGAAACTGTAACACCATAAGATGTTGCACGGCGCGCAAAAAATAATCCTATTTCTGTGAATTTATAGTTTTTTTCGTGTTTTGTAAACCAACCTAATTCGGTTAATCGTTCCAATATTTTCTCGAAAGTTTGTGGGTTTTTGTGAAATTCATCTGGATTGAAAGAAGCTTCCATAAAGTATTTATGAAACAAACCACTCATTCCCATTCGCACAATAATTGGTCCAACTAAAACGCCTTCGATATGTTTGGTAATTTGATAATGCAAAGGTTTTTCAAGAAACTCTTCGTCGTCAGCAGTCATCAAATAAGTTTTATATTTATCAAATAATTTGATCCATTTTTTACAAAACTCATCCGAAAAATCATGTTGATTGATTACCTCATTTTCTGCCAAAAAAACAGCTAAATCATGGTAAATATCAATATTTGTAAATGCTCGATCCGAATATTTATTGGTTTGAATTTCGACATTATCTTTCGCATTGTCCACCGAATATTCTAACATATTCTGCGAAGCCAATACACGCAAAGCAACATTTAGATAACCTTCGTTTGCCTGAAATTCTTTTGTCAATTCTTCTAACTGTATAGTTTTGTGCTCGACAATGTAATGCAAAGCTCCTTTTTTAGCCAAAGCGCTTAATACCGGAGCCGTTACCAAACCATCGAGATGTCTAAAAATTAGCGATCTCAAATATTTTTTATCCATTTTGGTTGATTTTTTCTACTATAAATATATTGAAAATTGCGAAAAGTTGATGTGAAGGTTATTGTAAATTTTAAAAATCAGAAATAAAAAAAACCTCATCTATTGATAAGGTTTTTGATGTATGTGATTAATCAATTTTGATAAAATTACCATTCAAATCAAATTTCAAATCGACATTATTTTGTAACAATTCTACTTTTATTTCTTTATCTTTTGTATCCATTTCAATTGATTTCGCATCAATTTTAGGATATTTAGTTTGAAGATATTTTTGAATATTATCTGGGAAAAATTTAATCGGAATCGCTTTTCCTAGACCATTTTTCACCTCCTTCCAATCTCCATTATCTGTAAATTCTATTTTTGTTCCGTCTTTCAACTGAATATTATATGTTGTGATATTGCGTTCAACTTCTTTTATTGCATTCACGAACTCCATATTACCAAAGTTTTTCGAAACAAAATTTTGTGCATTAACAGGCAAATTATTTGCTGAAATAACGGTTTCATTCGGGTCAATATTTACTGTTTTTTGTTGACCATTATCTTGCAAAACCACATAGGTATTTGACGAAGTCGATGACTCTGGATGATTCGCAATATCACTCTCCAAAACAATTGGCTGTTCTGCAACTTCAGATTTATTTGTTACAACTTCTGTGTTTTCTGTTTTCTTCGATTCGCACGAAGATAAAACTAAACTTAAAATGGCGGCTGTTGATAAAATTATTTTTCTCATGATTTGGATTTTAAACGTTTATCAACAAGCATTATACCATAAAAAAAACTGGTTAAAAATTTAACCAGCTTTTAAGAAATTATTTTTTCTTCTGAACTAAAATCAGGTACTCCCAAGGTTTTAATTTCAGTTTTGTTGTTGCATCAAATGTGACATCTTCGTTGTTCATAAAGTTTTTATACACCCCATTAATTGGAACTATAATTTCTTTATTTGCTTTCGTAAAATTCGCAATAAAATAAGCTTCTGTCGTATTTTTATGACGTTTGAACGCTAAGATAGATTTATCATCAGATGTTTTCAAACGTTCGTAAGAAGCCGCTTTTTTCGCTCCATTAAATGCTTCATTTGTGATTTTAAGTTCTCCTAACTTTTCATAAACGCCACGCATTTTTGCTGTTGGATTACGATCAATAGAATCTTTGACAAAGAATTTTAAACGACGATTAAAATCTTCTTCTTGTCCATTATAAATCAATGGAATTCCAGGTAAAGTATACGTTAATGCAGCAAATGTTTCTACCGCATCACCCATTCTTTCGTATTCAGTTCCAGCCCAAGAATTTTCGTCATGATTTGATGTGAATAATAATTTGTAATCGTCCGCTTGCCATTTTTTCGGAATCGAATCCATGTACGCATCAATCGCAGAAACGTTTTTCTTACCTTTTGCAATATCATTCATGATATGATGAATTTCCCATCCGTAAGCGGCGTCAAATGCATTATTTGCTAATAAATCTGGTTTCTCCGTTTCAGCTAACATAAAAATTTCGCGACCATTTGCCAATTGCGGTTTTGCTTCATTCCAAAAATCTGTCGGAACTTCGTGCGCCATATCACAACGGAAACCATCAATTTTGAAATCATCTAACCAATATTTCATATCGGCAATCATCTGTTTGCGCATTTCTTTGTTATCGAAATTTAACGCCACAACATCCGACCAATCGTAAGGAGAATGCATTTTTCCGTTCTTATCTTGTTCATACCAATCAGGATGTTGTTTTACCCAAGGATGATCCCAAGCCGTGTGATTCGCAACCCAATCCAAAATCACATAGATTCCGTTTTTGTGCGCCTCATCAACTAATTTCTTAAAATCTTCGGCATTTCCAAATTCTGGATTGATTCCTCTATAATCTTTGATCGAATAATACGAACCTAAACCTTCTTTTCGATTTTCTTCTCCAATTGGGTAAATGGGCATAATCCAAAGGATTTTAACCCCTAATTTCTTGATATTCGAAATCTCTTTTGTAACCGCTGCAAAAGTTCCTTCTGGTGAAAACTGACGAACATTCACTTCATAAATCACAGAAGTTTCTGCCATATCAGCCGTAAAAGGCAAAATGCTTTGTTCTTTCCTTTCAGTTTTAACGTCTTCTGACTTTGTTTCTTTTTTGCTTTCACAACTTGTTAAAAACAAAGTTGTCATCAAGGTTAAACCAACTATTTTTTTTATCATTTTTCTTCTATTACTTCTCAAAAAACTAATTCACTTTTTCCAATAATACAATATTGGAAGTCGTATTCAATTCTAAATTTCCGTTCACAACTTTTCCAGAAAAACCTGAATAAGCATCGCGAACTTTGGTACCATCTTTCCAAACAGAACTTACATTAATTGTTTTTTTTTCAATTGGCATTTCCAAACCAATCACCACTTCGTCTGTCTTATATTTTCTTGTAAAAATATACGGAGAATTTTGCAAATCTGTTTGATTTCCTGCTCCAACCGCTGGATGATTTCGTCTAAATTGTCCTAATTTTTGGTAATGATTCAATAATGATTCCGTTTCTGAATTTGGTTTAATATCTTCCCAGTTCATATTCGAACGAAGATTTGCATCTCCATCAACACCTTCAATCTCTAACGGACGAGCCGTTTCGTCTCCATAATAAATTTGCGAAATCCCTGGCGCCAATAACAATCGAGTTCCTGCATCCCAAGTATTTTGACGATTTTTATCAAAAGGCGAACCGTCATCGTGCGAGGTAATGTAGCTCATCACAGACTTTCCTTTCATCTTATTTTGAAGAATATCATTGTATCGATCAAAAACAGTTTGATTAGATTCTTTTTGAGTTGAACGCAAATCGAAATTGATTAATGCATCAAATCCATTCTCGAAATAATTAACTGTTTTATCAGGAAAATTATATTGCTGACCATCATTAATCGAATATCCATAAACTTCTCCTAACAAGAAAAACTTATTTTGATCCAATACTTTTGTAGGATTATTCGTTTTATATTCTGCGAAAGCATCTTGACAAATTTCTTCGAATTTCTTCCAAACATTTTCTTCCGTATGTTTCACCGTATCGACACGATAACCATCAATTCCATACTTTCTAATATAATCTGAAAGCCATTTCATAATATAATATTTCGGTGCTTTTGGAAGATTATATTTCGCGAAAAAAGCATTCAATTCAGCAACTTCTTTGTCTAAACGACCTTCTTGCGACCATTTTGCTAACAATTGCGGGGGCAACATCACATCATTTTCTGATTCCGTTAAAATGTCTGGAAGATTTTTTACCAACGTACATTCAATCGTCGTTTTGTAAGACTCATAAGTACATTGTGGCGAAACACGAACCCAATCAGCAGGAAACACACCATCCGAATTTGTAACTGGACCTGTGTGATTAATCACCGCGTCCAACATAATACGAATGCCTTTCGCATGTGCTTTGTCTACTAATTCCTGTAACTCTTTTTCAGTTCCCCAGTTTTTATCAATCGACGTCCAATCTTTTGTCCAATAACCGTGAAATCCATATGTTTTTCCTTGTCCTTCATCAACATATCCATGAATTTGCTCCACAATCGGTGTCATCCAAATCGCATTAACTCCTAAATCTGAAAAATAATTATCTTCGATTTTATTGATTACCCCACGAAAATCTCCTCCTTCAAAACCTCTTAATTTAGATGTTTTAGCAGTTCTCCCGTAATTAACATCATTCTTTTTATCTCCATTCTCGAAACGATCGGTCAATAAAAAATAAATATTTGCACCATTCCAAACAAATAGTTGTTTTTCTGAATGATTTGTCTGCGTAGCTTGTGTTGTTGTTTTTGAACAAGAGCTTAAAAACAATGAAGCTATTCCTAACGTGAAAAGTATTTTTTTCATACTAAAAAGTTTTGAGTAGTAAGTTTTGAGTATTGAGTAACAAGTTTCTCAATACTCATCACTCATTACTTATTTAATTTCTTTGATACTAATTGCAAAACCTCCACCAGCTTGAGATGTTAAATCTAAAACAGATTTTGAATCAACCTTTTTTGTTTCAATTTTATAGGCTTGTGGATTTGTTTTGTAATGCGCATCTTTTGCATCTGCATAAATTTTCGCTTCGTATTTTTTTCCTTTATCTAAGAAATCTAATTTAATTTTTGTTGAACGAGGCGTTTCACCATTTACATTTCCAACAAACCAATTGTTCGAATTTTTATCTTTACGCGCAATTGTTAAATATCTTCCTGGTTCAGCTTCCAAATAATTAGAATCTTGCCAATCTACAGGCACATCTTTGATGAATTGAAATGCATCAGAAAATTGTTTGTAATGCTCGATAATATCAGCAGCCATTTGTAAAGGAGAATACATTGTCACGTATAAAGCCAACTGATTTGCAATCGTAGAATTAACGTGAGAATGATTGTTTGGATTTAATTTTTTCACATCCATTTCGAAAATACCAGGCGTGTAATCCATTGGTCCACCTAATAGACGTGTGAAAGGTAAAACCGTTACGTGATTTGGTTTAGAACCACCGAAAGCTTGGTATTCTGTTCCACGTGCAGATTCGTTTCCGATTAAATTTGGCCATGTACGCGCAACTCCTGTAGGACGAACCGCTTCGTGTGCGTTGACCATTATTTTATAATCAGCCGCTTTTTCGATTGCATATTGATAATGATTAATTGTATTTTGGCTGTAATGATAATCTCCACGAGGAACGATATCACCAACATATCCACTTTTTACAGATGTATAACCATTATCGTTCATGAATTTATATGCTTTATCCAAATGTCTTTCGTAATTACGAATTGATCCCGAAGTTTCGTGATGCATCATAATTTTTACACCTTTTGATTTTGCATATTCATTTAATGCTTTTACATCAAAATCTGGATAAGGCGTTACAAAATCGAACACATAATCTTTGTGATTTCCGAACCAATCTTCCCAACCTTCGTTCCAACCTTCTACCAATACCGCATCGAAACCATGTTTTGCAGCAAAGTCAATGTAATTTTTTACATTTTCGTTATTAGCCGCATGTTTTCCATTTGGTTTTGCGTTTTTATAATCCGTTATTCCTAATTGCACTGTAGAAAAATCGTCTGTATAAGCCCAAGAACCACGACCTGTAATCATTTCCCACCAAATACCTACATACTTCACTGGTTTGATCCATGAAGTATCTTCAATCTTTGATGGTTCATTTAAATTATATACTAATTGTGGCCCTTTAAACGCAATATCTGCCGCATTATCACTTGCAATAACTGTTCTCCAAGGTGTATTAAAAGGCGCTTGTAAATATCCTTTATCACCTAATGCATCAGGCGTTAACCACGATTCAAATACTAAATTTTTATCGTTTAAATTTAGATTCATTGCTGGATAATTGATTAAAGCTGCTTCATGAATGTTGATGTATAATCCATTCTCAGCTTTCATCATTAATGAAGTCTGAACTCCTGTTTTAGAAAATGATTTTTGTGATGCATTTCCAGTATAGGCTTGATCAAATAATCCTCTAATTTCTGATAACTTTGATTCTGTGTAATCATATTCTTGCGTATCATAGTCACCCGGAATCCACCATGTTTTGTGATCTCCTGCCATAGCAAATTGAGAATGCTCTTCTTTTATCACAAAATATTTTAAATTCTTTTGCTCAGGAAATTCGTAACGGAATCCTAAACCATCATCAAATAATCGGAATCTAATCACCATTTGACGATCTGTTTTCGGTTGAGAAACTGTAACTGCTAATTCGTTAAAATTATTTCTGATTTTAGCTACTTCTCCCCAAACTGGTGTCCACGTTTCATCAAAAGTTGAAGTCTTTGTATCTACGATTTGAAAACCAGATACAAAATTTGTAAATGCATTTTTATCTCCGACTTGATTTTCCCATTCAAAACTCATTTGATTGTTCGCTTTAAATTCGAATCCTAAAGTTGAAGGTTTGATGACATCTTTCCCTTTGTATTTTAATTGATACGTTGGTTTTCCATCTTTCGATAAAGAAAAATCTAATTTGAAATTTCCATTTGGTGATTTCAATTCTTGACCGTAAACGACGCTCATCATTGAAATTCCTAACGCTATAATTGATTTTAAGTGTTTCATTATAATTTGTTTATTTTTTATATCTATATTTTTTTGTCTTTTTGAGATTGCCGAAGAATTAATTCTCCAATATTCTTTTCTTGATAAAAAAGTATTCAAATTGTCAAGCTAAATTTATTTCAGCTTCTCATCATCTTTAATTTGATCCTGCACTTCGACTTCGCTCAGTGACCTATTCAAGATTACTTTAAATAACATTCTAAGCTTATCAAAGAAGCTTAAAAATACACTTCGACAAGCTCAGTGTGACAATTTATTAATGAGAATTGAAAGAAGTTCTACGTAAAACGTATCACGTAGAACTTAAAACATTTTCTACTTTATTGGAAAAATCGAAATTGCTGTTCCTCCACTCGCCGCTAAATTCAATTTCAGTTTTGATTTTGAATTTACTTTTACTTTTTTGATGTCGTATGCTTTTGGATTTTTATCCCAATGTGCATTTTTCGCATCTTGGTAAATTGTTGCTTCGTAAGTTACTCCAGGCGTTAAGAAATCTAATTTAATTTCAGTTTTTCGAGGATTTTCATCTGTAATCGCACCTACAAACCAATTCTCCCTTCCTTTTGCTTTACGCGCTACTGTTAAATAATCACCAGGCTCAGCTTCTAAGTATTTTGTATCGTCCCAATCCACTGCCACATCTTTGATGAATTGGAAAGCATCGGCATACTTCTCGTAGTTTTCTGGTAAATCGGCAGCCATTTGTAACGGAGAATATAACGTCACATATAAAGCCAATTGTTTCGCTAAAGTGGTATGCACTTTTGTATCACGACCAACATTATACACTTTCATTTCTGTTTCAAAAATACCAGGCGTATAATCCATAGGACCACCTAACTGACGTGTGAAGGGTAGAATGGTTTCGTGCGCTGGAGGATTTCCATAACTCCATGCATTAAACTCGTTTCCTCTCCCTGCCTCAGCAGCAATATAATTTGGATACGTACGGTGATAACCCGAAGGACGAGAACTCTCGTGTGTATTGACTAAAATTTTATTTTCAGCGAAACGCTCTACCGTCCAATTGAAATGATTGACCATTGTTTGTCCATCGTGATATTCTCCTCTTGGAATGATGCGACCAACATAACCTGTTTTTACTGCAGGATATTCGTAATGTTTCATTACCTCCATTGCACGGTCAAAACGACGTTCGTAGTTGGCTACTGAACCAGAAGTTTCGTGGTGCATAATCATTTTTACACCTTTTGATTTTGCATAAGCAGAAATTTCTTTGATATCGAAATCAGCATAAGGTGTTGTGAAATCGAAAACATCTTCTTTCCAGTTCCCATACCAATCTTCCCATCCTTCATTCCAACCTTCCACTAAAACTCCGTCGAATCCGTGTTTCGCTGCAAAGTCGATGTAACGTTTTGTATTTTCTGTAGTCGCTCCGTGAGGAAATTTAATTGCCTCCTGTCCGACTTGGTTTTGTGCGTTTTGAGTTCCTTGACGATCCCACGTTGATTTCCCAACGTGCATTTCCCACCAAATTCCGACATATTTCATTGGTTTAATCCAAGATGTATCTTCAATTTTTGACGGTTCATTTAAATTTAAAATCATTTGAGGACCTTTCCCTACGATATCTCGGGCATCATCTGATACCATTATTGTACGCCAAGGTGTGTTGAAAGGCGCTTGTAAATAAGCTAAATCTCCAATTGCGTTTGGTGCTAAATGCGATTTGAATTGATAGGAGTTTTTATCAAATTCTAAATGCATTACTGGATAATTAACCACTGCAGCTTCGAAAATATTTAAGTAAATATTATCCGAAGTTTTCATTTGTAATGGCGTTTGAACTGAATTTGGTTTCCCAATTGATTTCACTCCAATCCCATTATTCATATCAATTTTACTGTGATCGATTCCTGAAATCTTCGATTCGATGTATGTATATTCTTGTGTATCGAAATCACCAGGTAACCAAAATGTTTGATGATCTCCTGTTAAATTAAATTGTGTTTTTTCTTCTTTTACGACAAAGTAATTTAAGTTTTGTTGCTTCGGAAATTCATAGCGAAAAGCTACACCTTCATCAAAAACTCGAAACGTAACATTTACATTTCGGTTAGTAGAAGTTTGCGTTAATTGAAACGTACCTTCGTTATGAATATCTTTAATTTCTTTGTATTCTCCTAAAACAGGTTGCCAAGCATCATTTACTGATTTAGTCGTATAATTTGTAACTGTAAATCCGTTTTCTAAAGCTTCTGCATCTTTTAAAATGAAACCTAATGTTGAAGGTTTTACAATTTCTTTTCCTTTATAAGTTACCGAATACGATGGTTGACCATTAGCTGTTAATTCGAAGTTAACTTTTACTTCCTTTGATGGCGATTCAATGATTTGGGCATTTAATGCGCCTATGGCAAGTAAAGTAAATATAGTTGTTGTTAATTTTTTCATTTGCTTTTTACGTTGTACGTGATATGTTTTACGTTATACGATTTTGTTATTCTGAGCTTTTTAAGAATTATAAAAAACATTTCGACAAGCTCAGTGTGACAGTAATTCTATTTCATCAATTCAATAATCATCGAAGATTTTCCATCAATTGTGATTTCACCGTTTGGATGAATTGTGAAATCTTGATTCGATAAAATATCTTTTCCAGTATGATATCCTTTGATCGATTCTTCAAAACGATCCAATTGGAGGGTTTGCTTATCTAATTTATTATTTAAAATCACCATTACCGATTCGTTGTCATTGTATCGGAAATACACATAGACATCATTGATTGGTGCATAATGTTTGGTTTTACCGGAATGAATCACCTCTTTATTTTTACGCCAATTGAATACTTTCGCTGTAAAATCATAGAACGCTTTTTGCGTTGCTGTTCGTGAATTTGGATTAAATGCATTTTGTGTATCAGACTTCCAACCACCAAGAAAATCTTGACGAATTGCTGCATCTCCACCAGTATTTTTATCTCCAGCCATACCGATTTCAGTGCCGTAATAAATTTGTGGAATTCCACGAACCGTTCCGATTAAAGTCGTTGCTAGTTGATACGGCTTAATATCTCCTTTGTAGATTTCGTTCCAACGTTCGGTATCGTGATTTTCAAAAAAGACCAATAAATTATTGATGTCTGGATATAAGAAATCATTCGTGAATGATTCGTAGATTTTCACCAAACCTTTATCCCACGATTCTTCTTCCTGAAAAGCTTTCGTCATATTTGCATACAACGAAAAATCCATCACCGCTGGTAAATTCGAATTGTACCCCGCCATTTCACCGATTTTCGAATCTTTTTGCCAATACGATACATGAGCTGGCGAATGCATCCACGCCTCTCCTACTACATTTAGATTGGGATATTCATCTGTAATTGCTTTTACCCAAGTTGCCATTCCTTCTTTGTTATTGTAAGGATATGTATCTACACGTAAACCTCCTAATTCGGCATATTCTATCCACCAAATGGCATTTTGAGTGATGTACTTTAATACTAATGGATTTGCTTGATTGATGTCTGGCATCGTCGTATCGAACCAACCATTTAATGCGCCTATTTTATCAATCTCTGAAGCATTAGGATCAAATTGGGTTGTTGTTCTATAATTCGAACGACGGAATCCATTTTCTCCTTCTGGAAATGTATGGATCCAATCTTTTGAAGGTAAATCCTGAATCATCCAATGTGAGATTCCCCAGTGATTCGTGACATAATCTTGAATCAAATACATTCCACGTTGATTCAATTTCTGAGACAATTCACGGTATTCTTCGTTTGTCCCGTAACGACCATCAATTTTATATAAATCGGTTTGAGCATACCCGTGATACGAATATTCTTTTTCATTGTCTTCGTTTACTGGAGTTAACCAAACTGCAGTGGCTCCTAAATTTTGGATATAATCTAAGTTGTTGATAATTCCTCGTAAATCTCCTCCGTGACGACCACCTGGCAATTGACGATTAACTTTCTCACGCAATTCTTTTTTCGAATCATTGCTTTCATCTCCATTGGCGAAACGATCCGGCATAATTAAATACACCACATCTTTTGATGAAAACGATGAACGATTCGCTGAATTTGGTTGACGATCTTTTAACTCGTATGTATACGAATCAACGATTTTATTTTTGTTTTTGATGTTAATTTTGAATGATGATTTGTTTACTTCATTCGTATTAATCGTTACAAAAACATAATTTGGATTTTCAGTTTTCTGTAAATTTTGAATTTTTACATTATCCGATAATTCAATATTGTATTTACTAATATCTTTTCCATAAACCAGAATTTGAACTTCTGGATTTTTCATTCCTTTCCACCAAAACATTGGCTCTACTTTTTGAATCTGTGCAAAAGCAAATGTTGATAGGAAAGATGATAATAATAGTATTTTTTTCATGTGTTTTGTTTTTTAGATTCCTCCATTCTGCGGAATGACATTTACTTTATTGTCGTTAATGAACTTGTCATTCTGAGTTTATCAAAGAATCTTTTTAAATTCTCTGTCCAGCTGAACTTGTTTCAGCTTCTCATTCTCTGCTTCATGCGATCCTGAAATGAATTCAGGATGACTTTTTTAAAATAAGTTTTCAGAATAAACTTAGAACTTAAAACATCTATTCTAAATAAAAATACCCTGAAAACCGAAGCCTTCAAGGTATTAGATTCCCTTTATTAAATCGAAGGCTGAACAACTACTTTCTGGTCGAAAACATAAACCTCTAACGGTTCTGTTCCTTCCAGTTCAAAAATTGTTTCTCCTTTATTTACAATAACTTTTAGGATTTGATGACGGAAATTGACTTTGAACGAAAAACCTTCCCATTGTTCTGGTAAACGCGGCTCAAAATACAATTGATCGTTTTTCACACGCATTCCACCAAATCCTTCTACAATCGACATCCAAGTTCCAGCCATAGATGTGATGTGTAATCCTTCGTGAACTTCTTTGTTATAATCATCTAAATCTAAACGAGAAGTTCTCAAATAAAATGTATATGCTTGCTCCATTCTTCCTAACGTTGCTGCTTGGATGGAATGAACACAAGGCGATAATGATGATTCGTGAACCGTTAATGGTTCGTAAAAATCAAAATGTTTTTCTAATTGATCTTTCGAAAATTGATCTTCGAAATAATAGAACGATTGTAAAACGTCTGCTTGTTTGATATAAGCTGAACGTAAAATTCTATCCCAAGACCATTTTTGATTAATCGGACGTTCTTCTTTTGGTAATTCAGAAACAGGTGTTAAATCTTTATCCAAGAAACCATCTTGCTGTAAATAAATTCCTAATTCTTCACTGAATGGAAAATAAATATTCTCTGCAACTTCTTTCATTTCTGCTAATTCAGCATCAGTAATACTTCTCTTTGCAGCGATTCGAGCGAAATCCTCTGGATAATTTGTTTTGACGTTTTCAACTTGTTCCAACAAATAATTCATACACCATTGTGCACAATAATTTGAATGGAAATTGTTGTTGACATTATTTTCATATTCGTTAGGTCCCGTAACTCCTAACATCACATATTGTTTTTTGTCGTTTGACCAATTCACACGCTGTTTCCAAAAACGTGCAATTCCTAATAAAACCTCTAAACCAGCTTCTGGAATATACGTTTGATCTCCCGTAAAACGAACATAGTTGTAAATCGCAAATGCAATAGCTCCATTACGGTGAATTTCCTCGAATGTAATTTCCCATTCGTTATGGCATTCTTCACCATTCATCGTAACCATCGGATACAAAGCTGCACCTTTGTTGAAGCCTAATTTTTCTCCATTTTCAATCGCTTTATCCAATTGATTAAAACGATACATTAATAAGTTTCGCGCAACTTCTTGATTTTTTGTTACCATGTAAAATGGCAAACAATATGCTTCTGTATCCCAATATGTAGAACCTCCATATTTCTCTCCCGTAAAGCCTTTTGGACCGATATTCAAACGCTCATCTTTTCCAGAATACGTTTGATTTAATTGAAAAATATTAAAACGAATACCTTGTTGCGCTTTTGTATCACCTTCTATAGTGATATCAGCCATTTCCCAAATCTTTGCCCAAGCTTCTTTTTGGTTTATTAACAATTGTTCATAACCTTGTTCATTTGCTTGAGATAATACATTTTCGGCAGCGTTAATTAATTCATTTTTAGGATGATTTGTCGAAACTACATAACCTCCAAATTTCTCAATTGTCGCGGTATCATTCGCTTTTACCTCAACTTCATATGTAAATTCTACTTTTGTTTCAGTTTTAACATCACTTGTTGGTGTATTTTGTTGATAACTTCCATTTACCAAGATTTTATTCTGCATAAATGTTACGACTTCAAAATGAGTTTTGAACGTACGCGCTTGTACAAAACCTTGTTCACCTTTAATTTCAGAAAAAATTGGTTCCCAAAAAATCTCTTCCCAGTTCGCATCTTCGTTCTTTACAGCTGCATCAACATAAGGTTTGAAGACAATTTTCGCATCATCATTGATTGGTTTGATGTCATATTTAATTGCTCCTAATTCATCTAAATCAGCAGAAAGAAAACGTCGAACAAAAACCTCAATTTCTAATCCTGAAGGTAAAATCGCAATAAATGAACGATCCAATAAACCTTCTTTCATATTCAATTCGCGACGGAAATTTTTAACTTCTTTACAAGTGTTTAAATCAAATTTTTCACCGTTAATTTCGATGTCAATTCCAATCCAAACTGGCGCATTTAATACTTTTGCAAAATATTCTGGATAACCGTTTTTCCACCATCCCACTTTTGTCTTGTCAGGATAATAAACGCCGGCAATATAGCTTCCTTGAAATGTATCACCTGAATAAAATTCTTCGAAATTGGCACGTTGTCCCATTGCTCCATTTCCGATAGAAAATAAACTTTCAGACGATTTTACACGATCTTTTTCAAACCCTTCTTCGATAATTGACCACGCATTCGGGATGATATAATCTTGATTCATTTTGTTTGTTGTATGTAGTTTGTATAATTATTGATTGATTAATTCGACCAAGAAATCCTCTGAGATTTCAGTAAAATTTTTAAAGTTGTATTTCGCTTCATTCAAAACCGAAGCTTCTCCAATTCCGATGCTTGTCATTCCTGCTACATTTGCTGCTTCAATTCCTGCAACAGAATCTTCAAATACAATTGAATTTTCGTTTGTTTGATTCGCTTTTTTCGCTCCAACGATAAAAACTTCTGGATCTGGTTTTGCGTTAGAAACATCGTTTCCATCTACGATATCATCGAAATAATTTAGAATATTAACTTTCTCTAAAATTGGACGTGCATTTTTAGAAGCTGATCCCAAAATAATTGGTTGATTGTTTTCTTTTAGAAAGTTTAAAACGTCCATAACGCCTGGTAAAATTTCAGAATCGTCCATCTTATCAATGTATTCTAAATATTCTTTGTTCTTCTGAATTAACCATTCGTTTTTCTGCTCATCAGAAGCTTCAACATTTCCCAATCCAAGAATAATTTCTAATGATCGCACACGAGAAACACCTTTCAATAATTCGTTATGTTCGTGCGTAAAATCGATGTTTAGATTATTCGCTAATTTTTTCCATGCTAAATAATGGTACTTTGCAGTGTCGACGATGACACCATCTAAATCAAAAATAAATGCTTTAGTTTTCAAAATGATTATGCTTTGATTGGTTCATCCACATCTTTTACGCGCGTTACAAAAAGTGCTGCAATAATTAGCGCAACACCGCTGGTAACAATGGCGAAAATTGGATTATCGTGATATAAATATTTTACAATTGGACCGCCTAACAATGCGTTGACGATTTGAGGCATACAAATGAAGAAATTGAAAATTCCCATGTAAACACCCATTTTTTTCGCTGGAATTGCTCCCGCTAAAATTGCATAAGGCATCGATAAGATACTTGCCCAAGCGATTCCTACTCCGATCATGGAAAGGATTAGTAATTTTGGATCGTGAATAAAATAGATTGAAATTAATCCTAATCCTCCACAAATTAATGAAATAGCATGTGTTGTTTTTCGACCAAATTTTAAGGCTATTGCTGGTAAAAAGAAGGCGAATATTGCAGAAATTCCGTTGTAAACTCCGAAGATAATTCCAACCCAATCCCCTGCTTTTTGGTACGTTTCTGAATGTGTATCACTCAAAGACAAACCGTACACATGATGAGCGATTGCAGGCGTAGCAAATACCCACATACCGAATAATGCAAACCACGTAAAGAACTGTACCAAACCTAATTGTTTCATCGTTTTTGGCATATTCCCAAAATCGGTAAAAATCTGTGTTAAGCTTGCTTTTTCTTCAACAATTGGTTCTCTACCTTCTGCTTTTTCGAAAGCGTCTAATTCTTCTGGCGAATATTCTTTTGTTGTAAAAATGGTAATTAAAACGGTTACAATAATTGCAATTGCTCCAATAATGAATGATAAAATTAAGTGAAACGGAACTTCTCCTTCCGCTGCAATACTTGAAACACCAAACCAGTTGCTCAAAATATAAGGCAACCACGAACCGACAACAGCTCCTAAACCAATAATTACAGTTTGAATTGAATATCCTAATGTACGTTGATCCGAAGGCAACATATCTGCTACAAATGCACGCATCGGTTCCATCGCGATATTGAATGAAGCATCCATTATCATCAAGAATCCAGCACCCATCCATAATGCAGGCATCAATGCCGTAAATGCACCTGCTTGTGGCATTAAGATTAATCCGAAAGAAGCCAATAAAGCTCCTACTAAAAAGTATGGTTTTCTTCGTCCAAATTTAGACCAAGTATTATCTGAATAATGACCAATAATAGGTTGAACAATCAATCCCATTAGCGGTGCAACAATCCAAAACCAAGACAATTCGTGCACATCGGCACCAAATGAACTTAGAATACGGCTCGCATTTGCGTTTTGCAAGGCGAAACCCATTTGAACTCCTAGATATCCGAAACTTAAATTCCAGATTTCAAGAAATCCTAATCTACGCTTTCTCATTATCGTAATTTTTTTATGTATTTTACGATAAGCGTTTTATGCTTATCAAAACTATATTTTTGTAATTTGAGAAGTAAAAATATGTTTTGATTTGTTTACAATGTTAAAACTTTTTTTTGGGATTATTGCAACTGTAACAATTATTTAACCAAAAAAAACTTACTAAATCGTTGTAGTTTCTCTGTGTAATAATTCTGTTCCGACAACTTCGGTAATGTAATGCTCATGCTCGTTTTCTGACTCTAATTTTTGAATCAATAAACGCGCTGCAATCTCACCCATTTTGAATGCATTTTGTTTGACTGTAGAAATGCTTGGAATTGAGTTCTTGGAAATTACACCATCTGTAAAAGCTATTAAATGTAATTCTTCTGGCACTTTGATTCCTTTTTTCAGTGCTGCTCTCAACACTTTTACGGCATATAATTCATTTACTGCCATTACTGCGTCAAATTTATTTTTTTCGAAAAACTCATCAATCATAGTGTCCAACTGACTCTCGTCTTCTACACGCAAAATCAAGTTTTCGTCAACTGCAATTCCATTCGCTTCTAATGTTCTTTTATATCCTTCGGTTCTTAAGCGTCCAACACTTATATAATCTGGCGTTGTGATAAAACCGATTTTCTTGCGTTCTTTACTTATAAAATACTGAATTGCTTCTTGTGTCGCAAGTACATCATCAATAATCACTTTATCAGTATAAACCTCACGCGTTACACGGTCGAACATCACAACTGGCATTCCTTGGTTGATGATTTCTTTGATATGATGATAATCTTTTTTGGCTTGAGTTTCTTTCGAAAGAGAAATCACAAATCCGTCTATACTACCCGCTGCAAGCATCTCCATATTAATCACTTCACGTTCGTACGATTCATTTGACAAACATATTAAGACATTATAACCATATTGATTGGCTAAATTTTCGATTCCACTAATTACCATCGCAAAAAAATCGTGAACGATTTCGGGAATAATCACGGCAATGGTTTTCGTTTTACGATTCTTTAGACTTAATGCTATATTATTCGGTTTGTAGTTGTATAATTTTGCAAATGCCTGAATCTTTTGTTTCGTTACAGCACTAATCTCTTCGCTATTTTTCAACGCCTTAGAAACCGTTGATATCGAAACATCTAACTCTTTTGCAATCTGTTTTAATGTCAAATTCTTTTTCATAATCTTCTTTCTACCTTAACCATCAATCTTATTCTACTAATTTCCGTCTTTTTTATTAAAAATTAACATGCTATAACAATTAATTTAATTATTTATTAACACGAAAACGTTTTCGTTCAACTAGTTAGTGTATTACATACACAATCAATCAATTAAACAACTTATATTTGGTAATGAGAAGTAAAAATATAAATTAATAATTAACGAAACAAAACAAAAAATATATGAGGATTTTAAAACAATCTCTTCTAGCATTAGTTTTATCAAGCCCTGCTATTTTATCTGCACAAACTGCGATAAAAGGAACAGTACAAGATAGCGCTAATAACACGGTTTTAGCTGGTGCAGATGTTTCGAACATTACAACAGGAGAATCGACAGTTTCTGATGAAAAAGGAAATTTTACATTAGAAGCGAACGATGGTGATATAATTGTTATCAGTTTTTTTGGTTATGACGATCAAGAAATAACTTTTGCGGGACAAACGCAATTACAACTTCGTATGTCTAAAACGACAGAAAACTTGAAAGAAGTAGTTGTAATTGGATATGGTACAGCTAAAAAAGAAGATGTCACAGGTTCTGTAAATCAATTAAATTCAGAAGATTTCAACAAAGGATCAATCACTTCTGCGCAAGAATTAATGACAGGGAAAATCGCTGGTGTTGTGGTAACATCTGCTGGTGGAGCTCCTGGTGACGGTCAAAACATTATCATTCGTGGTAATAGTTCGTTATCATTAAACTCTCAACCATTATATGTAGTTGATGGTGTTCCTTTATCTGAAGTAAATATTGGAGGTTCTCGAAATCCTTTGGATTTCTTAAATCCTAACGACATCGAAACGATGACTATTTTGAAAGATGCTTCTGCAACTGCCATTTATGGTTCTCGTGCTGCGAATGGGGTTGTAATGGTTACAACTAAAAAAGGAAAAGGAAAAAAATTCCGTTTTAATTATAATTCAATTACATCAATTTATCAACCAGAAGGTTATATTGATGTAATGAATGCAGATCAATTCCGTGAATTGGTAAAATCTGTAGGAACAGCTGACGAAATTTCTCGTTTAGGTAACGCAAATACAGATTGGCAAAAAGAAATTTATAGAACAGCTGTAGGTTTTGATCACAACTTTAGTGCAACAGGAAATATTGGAGGTAAAATGCCGTCTCGTTTTTCTATTTCTAACACAGATCAAGATGGTATTTTGAAAGGAGATAACATCAATCGTACAACAGCTTCTATGAACTTAAGTCCATCTTTCTTAGATGATCACTTAAAATTTGAATTGAATGCTCGAGGTTCTTATATCGAAAATCAATTTGCAAACAGAGGTGCAATTGGAGCTGCTTTAGAGTATGATCCAACTCAACCAGTTTATTCTGGAGCAAATATATTTGGAGGTTACCACACTTGGATGGACGGATCTGTTAAACACAATTTAGCGCCAACTAACCCAGTTGCATTAATCAACGAAAACAGAGATACATCAGAAGTTCGTCGTTTTGTAGGAAATGCAAAAATGGATTATAAATTACATTTCTTACCATCTGTTACTGCAACAGTTAATGTAGGTTATGATATTTCTAATGCGAATGGACGTAATGTAACAACTGCAAATATGCCAAACTCTTCTTTGACATGGGATGGTTCTAAAACAACATTTAGCGCACAATTCTACAACAAATTATTTGATGCATATTTAACATTCAACAAAGATTTTGGACAACACGGATTAACTGTTGTTGGAGGTTACAGTTATCAATACTTTAATACATACAACACCAATTACGATAGTGAATTAGAACAACAAGGTTCTGATCAATTTACATTCGTAGACCGTGATCACTATTCTTTACTATCATACTTCGGACGTTTAAACTATAATTTTGATAATCGTTACATCTTAACAGCTACTATGCGTGCAGATGCTTCATCAAAATTAAGCCATGACAACCAATGGGGTTATTTCCCTTCTGCAGCTATTGCATGGAATATCTCTAAAGAAGAATTCTTGAAAGGAAGTTCTGTTGTAAATGATTTGAAATTACGTGTTGGATATGGTAAAGTTGGTAATGTGAACGGATTAGGAAACTTCCAATTCTTAACGCGTTATCAAGGATCAGAATCAACTGCTTATTATCAATTTGGTTCAACATTCTATCAAACTTATCGTCCTCAACCATTTAATGGTGATTTAAAATGGGAAATTTCTAGTACATTAAATGCTGGTATTGATTACTCTTTATTCAAAAATAGAATCTATGGTACATTAGACGTTTACAAGAAAAAAACAAGTGATTTAATTGCGAGTGTTTATGTAGATCCATTTACAAACTTTGGAAATATGATCGATAAAAATATCGGTGATATGGAAAATAAAGGAATCGAATTTAGCATCAATGCTGATATCGTAAAAACAAAAGATTTTGATTGGTCTTTTGGATACAACATCGCTTTTAATGATAATAAAATTGTCAACTTACCTACTGATAATTTAACAGGTGGTATCGATGGAGGAACTGGTAACAATATTCAAATTCAACGTGAAGGAGAAGAACCATTTAGTTTCTACGTATACAAACAAATTTATGATGCAAACGGAAAGCCTATCGAAGGAGCTTACGAAGATTTGAACAACGACGGAATCATCAACGAAAAAGACCGTTATATTCACAAAAGTCCTTTCGCAAAAGTAACAATGGGATTCAATACATTCTTCCGTTACAAAAATTGGGATTTAAGTGCAACTGCTCGTGCTAATATCGGAAACTATGCTTACAATAACATGGCTTCGTCTAAAGGTTACAGCAAAAAAGCGACAGGAAATGGTCAAAACTATTTATCTAATGTGCTTTCAAGCTACTACAACACAGGTTTCACAAGTATCACAGAAACTAATTTGTTAAGTGACCACTTTATAGAAGATGCATCTTTCTTCCGTATTGATAACATTACATTAGGTTACAACCTAAAACAAGCAATCAAAGGATTAGATATTCGTCTTTATGGAGCGGTTCAAAACGTAGCTGTATTCACAAATTACAGTGGTTTAGATCCTGAAATTTACCGCGGAATTGATAATAGTTTTTATCCAAGACCGAGAACGTATGTATTTGGTTTAAATGTTAATTTCTAAGAAAACTACAATGAAAAAGATTAAAATTTCAACATATATTTTAGCTGCGGCATTGGCTTTCTCTGTTTCTTCATGTCATGATGATTTAGATTTAATGCCAAATGATCCAGATACTTATACACAATTTGATGTATTCAAAGATGTTGCTACTGCAAAATCTGCTTTAGCAAAAGTATATTCTTCTTTAGCACTTACTGGACAAAAAGGTCCAGCGGGAAGTGGAGATATTCAAGGTATTGACGAAGGTGCTTCTCAATATACTCGTTTAATGTTCAACTTAAATGTATTAACAACAGACGAATCTATTGTTGGCTGGGGAGATCCAGGTTTACCAAACTTGCATGAGATTTCTTGGGGAGCAAGTAACAGTTTTGTTGAAGCGATGTATTATCGTTTAGCACAAACCGTTTCTTTCTCTAATTCATTTATTGCAAACGCTGAAGCTTTATCAAGCACAACTCCAGAAGTGAAAGAATATGTAGCTGAAGCGCGTTTCATTAGAGCATATGCTTATTATAGCTTAATGGATTTATATGCGAATGTTCCGTTAGTAACAGAAGTTTCTTCTGAATTACCGAAACAAAGCAATCGTAAAGAGATTTTCACTTTCGTTGAAAGCGAACTAAAAGCTATCGAAGCTGAATTAAAAGCTGGTCGTACAAACGAATACGGACGTGTAGACAAAGCAGCTGCCGAAGCATTATTATCTCGTTTATATCTAAATGCAGAAACTTGGATTGGTGAAGCAAAATATACAGAAGCCATCACTTATTCTAAATTGGCTATGCAAGCTGGATATACGCTTAACATAACTGATGGAAATAAAAATGGTTCTGCTTATGACGAATTATTTTTAGCTGATAACAATACGAATGGCGCGCAGAACGAAGCTATTTTCGTTTTAAATTTTGACGGAAATAATTCTCGTACATATGGAGGTTCTACTTTCTTAGTAAAAGCTGCAATTGGTGGAAAAATGACAGCTGCTGATTATGGTGTAAATGGTGGATGGGGAGGTCCTCGTTCTACAAAAGCATTGGTGAATCAATTTACAGATGCTGTAACAACGAAAGACAGTAACGGAAATCCAACTGCATGGAAAGATAAACGTGCGATGTTCTTTACAGATGGACAAACATTTGAAATTAACAACATAGGTACATTTGGAGAAGGTTATGCTGTTTACAAATGGTCAAATAAACGTTCAGACGGAAAAAGTGCAAACGACGCAACAGGAGAATATGTTGACACAGATGTTCCTATAATTCGTTTAGCAGAAGTTTATTTAAACTATGCCGAAGCTGTTTTACGTGGAGGAACTGGTGGTGATCGTGCAACTGCATTGAGCTTAATCAACGAATTAAGAACTCGTGCATACGGAAATACATCAGGTAATATTACTGACGGACAATTAAACTTAGATTTCATTTTAGCAGAAAGATCAAGAGAGTTGTACTGGGAAGGAACGCGTAGAACGGATTTAATTCGTTTCAGTAGATATACAAATAATTACAATTGGCCTTGGAAAGGAGGCGTTCATAACGGAACTTCTGTAGATGCTACAAAAGCTATCTTCCCAATTCCAAACAATATTATTGTCATTAATCCAAACTTAACTCAAAACCCAGGTTATTAAGATGAAAAATTTTATAAAATATATTTCGTTAGCTTGTGCGAGTATTTTTGCCTTAAGCGCATGTAACGATGATGAAGATATCATCAAATTAGATCCCTCAAATTTTGTTGCACCGAAAGTAGAAACACCTGCTTCATCAACAATTGAATTATTAGAAGAAAATGCTGCAAATACAGCAATGACATTTAATTGGAGTGCCGCAAATTATGGAACAAATACTCCTCCTAAATATGAATTACAAATTGATGTAAAAGGAGATAATTTTGAAAATCATCAAGTTCTTACTTCAACTTCAACATTAACAGCTGATGTTACCGTAAAAGAATTGAATTTAGCAGTTATTGCTTTAGGATTAGAACCTTTTAAAGAAGGAGAAATAGAATATCGTATTGTCTCTACAGTTGGTACTCCTGGTTCTCAACAGTTAATTTCTAATGTCAATATATTAAAAATAACGCCATATCCAACAGATTTATCTACAAATTGGGGTGTTGTTGGTTCTGCTACTCCTAACGGTTGGGACGGGCCAGATGTTCAATTTTGGAAAACTGATGTTACAAATGTATTTGTAGCGTATACAGATTTAAAAGCTGGTGAAATCAAATTCCGTCAAGACAACAAATGGGAGTTAGATTATGGTGGATCTAATGGAAAACTTGAAAAAGGAGGTAAAAACATCGCAGTAGATGCCGGTACTTACAAGATAACTATGGACTTAACAAATCTAACTTATAAATTAGATAATTATTCTTGGGGATTAGTAGGTGACGCTACAGCAAACGGATGGGATGGTCCAGACCAAAAATTGTCTTATGATGGTACTTTAGATGCTTGGACTATTACTACAACATTAAAAGATGGAGAATTTAAATTCCGTTTAAATAATGATTGGGGAACAAATTTTGGTGGTACAAGTAATGCAGGAGAATTAACAGACAAAGACGGTACTAACATCAAAATAAAAGCTGGGAAATATAAAATCACAGCTAATTTCAACAAGAAAACTTATACAGTAGAAGCTCAATAAAATTTTTTCTCATCAACAAATAATTTTTTAAAAGCCATTAAAATTCAATTACGTTTTTTAATGGCTTTTTTCTAAAACTACACAAAACATGAAAAACATTCTATCTATTTTAATGCTTTTAATGGTAATATCTTTTACCAAAGCACAAATTACAACAACTCCTTCACCACCCGAAGCAAACCAAGCAGTTGTAATAAACTTCGATAAAACAGGAACAGGTCTTGCCAATTATTCAGGAGATATTTATGCGCATACAGGCGTAACTATTGATGGAAAACAATGGGAAAATATAATTGAAAGTTGGGGAAATAATACCACTCAACCCAAATTAACTTTCGTTTCTGGATCAACCTACAAATTAGAAATCCCTACATCTATTTATCAATTCTATGGAGTTGATACTTCTAAAAATATTACAGCAATAGATGTTGTTTTTAGAAGTGCAGATGGAAAACAACAAACTACGGATCTTTCTATTTCGGTAGGTTCTTTCAAAGTTACTTTAACTAATCCGCTCGAAAATTCAATTACAAATGTTTCTTCAGGATCAAGTTTTAACATCAAAGCGATAGCTACAAAATCTGCTAATTGGACATTATCTGCTAACGGAACTCAAATTGATGCATTAAATAATTCAACTTCTTTTGATAAAAATTATACCATTTTACAAAATCAGAATTATACATTAAATGCAACTTTTAATGGTCAAACAATAAGCAAATCTTTTACAATTAATATCAAACCAACGGTTAAAGATGTAGCCATTCCATCTAATTTACATGAAGGAATTAATTATTTGAATAATGATTTTACAAAAGCATATTTGGTTTTATACGCTCCACAAAAAGAGTTCATTCATGTAATCGGAAGTTTCAATAATTGGCAACTTTCTGATCAATATGTGATGAATCGAGATACAACTAACAAGGATTTATATTGGATTGAATTATCTAATCTTAAAGCAAGTGAAATCTATACGTTTCAATATCGAACAAGTGATGGAATCAAAACTGCAGATCCTTATTCGACTTTAGTTTTATCGCCTTATGATGATCCGTATATTACCGCAGCAACTTACCCAAATATGCCTGTATATCCTACTGGACAACAATTTGAAGTTTCGGTTTTACAAACAAATCAAGCAAAATACAATTGGAAAGTTTCAAATTTCAATCGCCCAAATAAAGAGAATTTGATGATTTACGAATTATTAATTCGTGATTTCAATTCGACAAAAACATGGCAATCTTTAATTGATGATTTTGATTATTTCAAAAAATTAAACATCAACGCAATCGAAGTTATGCCCGTAATGGAGTTTGAAGGAAATATTTCTTGGGGTTATAATACAGCTTATCATCTTGCTTTGGATAAAGCTTATGGACCAGCAGATAAAATGAAAGAGTTCATCGATTTGTGTCATCAAAATGGAATTTCAATCATTTTAGATGTTGCTTTAAATCATGTTTATGGTCGATCTCCGTTGGTTAGAATGTGGATGAATGATCCCGACAATGATGGTTTTGGAGAACCAACTACTACAAATCCTTATGTTAATCAAACCTCAAAACATAGTTACAATGTTGGATACGATTTAAATCATCAATTAACACCAACTCAAAATTATGTACAACGTACATTAAAACATTGGATTGAAGAGTTCAAAATTGATGGATTTAGATGGGATTTAACAAAAGGATTTACACAAAATTGTACACCTTCTGATGAAACTTGTACAAACGGATATCAGGCTGATCGTGTAGCAATTTTAAAAAAATATGCAGATATGCAATGGACAATTGATCCGAATTCCTACATCATTTTTGAACATTTAGGAAATAATGGTTCAGCACAAGAGGAAACAGAATGGGCGAATTATCGCATTAACGAAGGTAAAGGAATTATGCTTTGGGGTAAAGCGACTAATAATTTTAATCAAAATACAATGGGATATGCTTCGGATAGTAACTTTGATTGGTTGAAGCATACTGTAAAAGGTTTTACGAAAAAACATTTGGTTGCCTACGCAGAAAGTCATGATGAAGAAAGAATGATGTACAAGAATTTACAATATGGTGCATCATCAGGAACTTATAATGTAAAAGATTTAAAAACTTCTTTAGAAAGACAAAAAGCTTTAGGTGCCGTTCTATTTACGATTCCTGGTCCTAAAATGTTGTGGCAATTTGGAGAATTAGGATATGATTATTCGATCAATCATTGCGAAGATGGAACAAATAATGACGGATGTCGCACCAATCCAAAACCTATTCCAAGCGAAATTGGTTACTTAACAAATGCCGATAGAAAATCTGTTTATGAAGTTTGGTCAAAAATTATTGGTCTTAAATTAAACAACAAAGTTTTCGAAACTGATAATTATACAATTACATCTGGAGATTTAAAACCGCGTATTCAGATTACAAATAATTTATTATCGTCGTCTGATTTATATGAGGTAATTGTTATTGCAAACTTCACAACAAGCACTCAAGCAATTGCGCCACTTTTTCCATTTACAGGAAATTGGTACAATTTGATGGACGAAACAACGCTGAATGTCACCAATACAAATTCATCATTTACAGTTAATCTAAATCCAGGTGAATTTAGAATTTTCGGGAATGCAAAAGCAAATTTATCAACAGATAATATTGAGGTTAATTCAGAAAAAATCTCTGTAACTCCAAATCCAGTTTCTTCCTCTTTTTCATTAAATATTAATTCAGAAAAAGTAAAAATTTATGATTTATCAGGAAAGTTGGTCAAAGAATTTTCAGGAAAATTTTCAGCAATACATCAATTTAACATCAAAGAATTACCAAAAGGTATTTACATTCTTGACATTGAAGCTAAAAATCGAAAATCGTCGGCGAAACTGATTAAAAATTAATTTTAAAAAAAGCCATTAAAATTCGTTTTGATGGCTTTTCATTTTCACAAATCGTTGAAAAATCAATAACTTGTCGGTTAATTTACACCATGACAAAAAAGAAAAATTCTACTTGCCATTTTTTCCTTCGCTTATACGCTGGGATTTGCCCAAACCAACAAACAAGTTTTATTTACAATCAAAAATCAATCGGATGTCAAATGTTATCGCATTTAGAGTATCATTACATCAGCAAAAGGAATATTGATTGCGGCAATCGACGAGCGTGTTCCAAATTGTGGCGATTTACTTTACAATCCTAATATCAATATTGTGATTAGGAAAAGTGATGACAAGGGAAAAACATAGTCAGCAATCAAGCGAGTTATCGATTTTCCAGATCAAGAATCTGCTTCTGATGTATCAATGGTTTTGGATGAAAAGACAAAAGAAATTTATCTTTTTTACAATTACATGAATCATAAAATTGCGAAAAATGAATTTCGATTACATTTTGTAAAAAGTGCTGACAATGGAGAAACGTGGTCAAAACCTGTTGATATTACGGACCAAATTACGCCAACGGAATGGAAAAAAGATTTTAAATTCATTACTTCTGGTCGTGGCGCATACACAAAAGAAGGTTGGATTTTGAATACATTGGTTCGATTGAAAGACGGTGTTTACGTATTCGGAAGTAAAGATCATGGAAAAACGTGGGAACGAATTTCGAGTGTTGCAGAAAAAGCTGACGAAACAAAAATTGGATGTTAAATGCGCGCATTCAAAATGCTGGTTTCCGTAAAATATTTATCTCAAAAGATCAAGGAAAAACATGGACTTCTAAAATGGATGAACAATTAATTGATCCAACTTGTAATGCTTCGACATTGGTTTTAGGAAAAGATATTGTGTTTAGTAATTTGCATGATTCAAAAGATAGTCAAAAACCTGGGATTGAAAGTAAGTAGAGATCAAGCGAAAACATGGAATTTTTTCAAAACTATAGAACCAAATTCTTCGGCTTATTCCGTTTTAACGAATATATCAAAAAATAAAATTGGTATTTTTTATGAAGCTAATGATTACCAAGATATGGTTTTTGAAGTAGTTGATTTAAAATAAATTCAATCATAAAAATATAAAAAACCTCATCAAATGATGAGGTTTTTTGTTGCTTAAAAATTAAGCTTAATATTATATTTTTCGTAGAAATTCTCGATGTGAGCAACTGCTTCTTCTGCTGTATCAACCAAACGGAAAAGATCCAAATCTTTCTCAGAAATATAACCTTCTCTCAAAACTGTTTCTTTGATCCAATCAATTAAACCTGACCAATATTCAGTTCCAACTAACACAATTGGGAAACGACCTGTTTTCTTTGTCTGAACTAAAGTTAATGCTTCAAACAGTTCATCTAATGTTCCGAAACCTCCTGGCATTACGATGAATCCTTGAGAATATTTTACAAACATCACTTTTCGAGCAAAGAAATAATCAAAATTTATTTCATATTCACGGTCAATATATTTGTTCAATTCTGTCTCGAAAGGCAATGTAATTCCTAAACCAACAGATGAGCCTCCTCCTTTTTGAGCACCTTTATTTGCAGCTTCCATAATTGCAGGTCCTCCTCCTGTAATAACACCAAAACCTATTTTAGTTAATTGATAGGCAATTTCCTCTGCTAATTGATAATAATGATTTTCTTTTGATGTACGTGCCGAACCAAAAATAGAAACACAAGGTCCAATTTTTGACATGGCTTCATAACCATTTACAAACTCTGCCATAATCTTGAACAATGCCCAAGAGTCATTTATTCTAATCTCGTTCCAATCTTTTGGTCGAAACGGAGATTGTATTCTATCTACTTCTTTTTCTTTATTTGTCATAGTATTTTAATAAAAAGAACCGTAACAAAAATGCTACGGTTCAATATACAAATTTATTGTTTGTTTCTGTTTAATCTCTGCTCATAAAAATTCTTAAAATATACCAGAATAGTAACATTAATGATGCAAATAACGACAATGCTGCTGCAACATATTGTTGTGTTCCGAACTCATATTTTAATTGGTGAGTGTTGTACAAAATTGCTCCACCAGCTAAGGCGCACATTCCAACTGAGAACCATAATCCTAGATCGAACCCGAATAACATTCCTGCAATAATCAATCCAATTGCTAAGAAAAATCCTATAGTTAATGCTCCTCGTAAAATAGAGAAATCTGCTTTTGTTAAAAATACAATAGCTGATAATCCTACAAATAATCCTCCTGTTACTACAGCTGCTTGTTTTATAACGTATGTTCCGCCATAATACAATGCGATGTAAAGCATTGGAACAAAAATTAAAGCTTCTGCAATTATATACAATAAGTAACCTAAGTATTGTTTTGATTTAGAAATCGAACCATAAGCCATTTTTTGTGCGACCCAAGTAACTCCCATGAAACCTGCTAATAAAATAAGCCAAAGATATCCAGAAGTTAAACTTAACATAAAGCTTACTAATGCTTCTGATTTTAACATCAAAGATTCGATTAAAACAAATACTAAAACTCCTCCTGCAACGTGTCCGTAAGTATGTTTATAGAAATTTGCCCTTTCTACACTCGTTGCCTCTGCAACCAATTGGTTTTGTTGATATACGTGTTGATCTTCCATATTTTTTTAGGTAAAATTTTTGATAAATAATTAATGCTAAAATAATAAAATAAACTTATTTACTCGCTCACTATTTTTTGGTAATTTTTAATAGATTTAATCCAATCAATTAGTCCAATAATCGATAAAACTAACAAAACAATATACTGAAATGATGTAATCACAGCTCCTTTATGAATCATCAGTGGAATCATCACCAAATCACCAATTATCCAAAAAAACCAATTATCAATTTTTCGTCTTGCCATCATCCACATCCCAATCAAAAAGATGGCTGTTGTCGATGCATCTATAAAATCTATTTGAGTATAATGAAATTGACATTGATTGATAAAACTTGTGTCAAATCCATTCTGAATAACTGGACGGAAATAATAAATCGTCAGAATAAACAGAAAACTCAATGCAAACAAAATCGTTGCATACAAATATTCTTTTTTCGAAGCCCACGAAACATCGACATGTTTATGATCTTCTTCAAGATTTTTTTGCCACAAAATCCAACCATAAATCGCCATTGAAGTATAGTAAACATTAATAATTGTTTCACCATATAATCCCCAATTAAAAAATAAATAAATGAAAATAAATGTTGAAATAATTGTAGTTGGATAAACCCAAATATTGCGTTTGTAGGTATAATAAACTGAAATAATTCCGAAAAAAGTTGCTATCGTTTCGAGCAAGATATTCAACTTAGAATAGGTTTTGTAAGGCGCAAGGATATAATCAATAAAATCGTTCATTCTTAAGTTGTGAGTTGTGAGTTAAAAATAATTCATTCTAAATCAAAAATCTAAATTCGTAATTCTAATTTTAAACTTCGACTTATTCATAATCCAACACCCAAACCAAATAATATTCACCAATCATTTTATAGAATGCATGATATTTACGAGATTTCACATCATCCGAAATCCAACAAATAAATTGTTTATTTTCTATTAATTCAAATTCTTCTGCACGATAATGATTCAGAAAATTCCAAAGATTTCCACCATTCAATTTGTACAAACCTTCTTTCATTCCCCAAATTACATGCAAATATTCAGTTTCATGTTCTTGCGGAATCCAAGCGATTTCATCTGGACGCGCAAATTTGTGTTTAATGTTTAAAATTTTTCTTGGTCGAGCCAATTCAATATCTATCCCAATATTATATTCGCTCACGCCAACAGAAACCAATCCATAGGAATGCGTGATAGAAATTTCTTTATTTGTAGGTAAAAAAGGTTTTCCTCTTTCGTCATAATTTACATCATAATCCAAGTCCAATTTCTTTAGACAAGCGCGCAAACCAAGATATTCTCTCGCCTGTTTAGGTCGAAGATTATTATATTTTTCTATTCTATAGTCCTCTAAATGAAGATATTCTAATAATTCTTCATTCGATTCTGTTACATTCCACGTAATAATGCGGGTATGTTTAAAATCGTTAATATAATCGATAACGGGCATTTTATTAATCGAAATTTGTTTGTAAATTTGTTCCTTATAAACTTAAAAAAAAAGTTAGTTAAATATATCAATTGATGGATACAAAAACGCAATACATTCCATACAAAGTTAAAGATATTTCTTTAGCTGAGTGGGGAAGAAAGGAAATTACGTTGGCTGAGGCAGAAATGCCTGGGTTGATGGCTATCCGTGAAGAGTACAAAGCTGCTCAACCTTTGAAAGGTGCTCGCATTGCAGGTTGTCTACACATGACAATCCAAACTGCAGTATTAATCGAAACGTTGGTTGCTTTAGGAGCTGATGTTACATGGTCGTCATGTAATATTTTCTCTACACAAGATCACGCTGCTGCTGCAATAGCTGCTGCTGGGATTCCTGTGTATGCTTGGAAAGGGATGAACGAAGAGGAATTCGATTGGTGTATCGAGCAAACATTATTCTTCGGAGAAGATCGTAAACCATTAAACATGATTTTGGATGATGGTGGAGACTTAACGAATATGGTGATTGATCGTTACCCAGAATTGGTTGCTGAGATCAAAGGATTATCAGAAGAAACAACTACGGGTGTACACCGTCTTTACGAAAGAATGGAGAAAGGTACATTGCCTATGCCTGCAATTAACGTAAATGACTCTGTAACAAAATCTAAATTCGACAACAAATACGGATGTCGTGAATCTGCAGTAGATGCTATCAAACGTGCTACTGACTTGATGATCGCTGGTAAACGTGTTGTAGTTTGTGGATTTGGTGATGTTGGTAAAGGTACAGCGGCTTCTTTCCGCGGTGCTGGAGCAATTGTTACAGTAACTGAAATCGACCCTATTTGTGCTTTACAAGCATCTATGGAAGGTTACGAAGTAAAAAAATTAGATACAGTGGTTGCAAACGCTGATATCGTAATTACGACTACTGGTAACTTTGGAATTGTACGTGCAGAGCATTTCGAGAAAATGAAAGACAAAGTAGTTGTGTGTAACATTGGTCACTTCGATAACGAAATCGATATGGCTTGGTTAAACGGAAACTACGGAAACACGAAAGAAGAAATTAAACCACAAGTTGACAAATACAACATCAACGGAAATGACATCATCATTTTGGCTGAAGGACGTTTAGTTAACTTAGGTTGTGCAACAGGACACCCTTCTTTTGTGATGTCAAACTCTTTCTCTAACCAAACTTTAGCTCAAATCGAGTTGTGGACAAATTCATCAGCTTACAAAAATAAAGTATATACTTTACCGAAGCATTTAGATGAAAAAGTTGCAGAATTACACTTAGCTAAATTAGGAGTAGAATTAGAAGTTTTATCTCAAGAACAAGCAGAATACATTGGTGTAACGGTTGAAGGACCATATAAACCAGAATATTATAGATATTAATTAATTTTAATTTAGATTTTTATTTGAAGAAATAACACACTTAACTATATGCCCTCGCCCTGAACAAGCGAGGGCTTTTTTATGCATAGAAAATTAAGCTCAACAATTAATTCTAAAAAGATTATCTTTAAAATATTATTGAATAATTTTATTACTGATTATGATTAAAAAATGTTTACAACTTGGATTCGTTTTAATTGGTTTTTCTTCACTTTTTGCACAAACTGAAAAACCTTCAGAAATATTCTGGAAAAATCTCGAAAAACATTGCGGTAAAGCTTACGAAGGCAAATTGCCCGAACATATTACGCGCGATGATTTTGCAGGTAAAAAATTAACCATGCATGTAAAAAGTTGTTCTACAAACGAAATTAAAATTCCGTTCAATGTTGGTGATAATTATTCGAGAACGTGGATTTTGACTAAAAAAGATGGAATCATCACGCTAAAACACGATCATCGTTACAAAAATGGAACTTCGGAAACAATTACATTTTATGGAGGAACAAATACAAATTATGGTTTCAAAGATTTTCAGATGTTTCCTGCCGATCAAGAAACTGCAACGTTAATAGATTATGCTTCGACAAATATTTGGTGGATTACCTTAGATGATAAAACGTTTAGTTACAATTTGCAAAAAGCTGGTTCTAAAACACCATTCCATGTCTATTTTGACTTGACAAAAGAAATTGAAACTCCGCCAGCACCTTGGGGGTGGGGAACACCACGATAATAAAAGAGCTGAAAAGCTCTTTTATCTTTTTATCAATAAATCAGCGTTTACAGATGGTTTTGCTCCCAAAGGATTTTTCTCAAAACCTCCATTTGTCGTTAAGTTTCTTGTAAATCCATTCGACAAAATAACACCACTTAAACAAACAAATTCATCAACCAATCTTTTTGTTATCAAAACACTTATATAAAATTCATCATTATAACTAATATTATCATCGGTTAAATCAAGTTTGTACGATTGATTTACAATATCACTTGGAGAAATCTCAATATTATTCTTTTCAAAAAATACATTATCAACAGGAGTATTTTTAGACGATTTATATAGTTTTAAATTTAATTTAAAACTTTCTTCTTTTGGAGGATATGAAAAATTAAAATTAATCGCTTTTACAATAAAATCTTTCTTAGGAGCATTCACCTGAATAAAACTTTCTATGATCGGTTTATTCCATTTTACACTATCTTTTATTGTAGAAAATTGAAGGCAAATACTTTTAGATTTTGTTTCTGGACCAACACGTTTCAAGCGAAATTTGCTTTTATCATACAAAATCGTTTCGTGTAATTCTATCGTATCTTTTTTATAATCTTGCGCATTTGCAAACGTTATAAAACATAAAAAAAAGAAGTAAATTTTTGTCATCTATTGGTTTTAAAATCATTTATCAATTTTATAAAATATAGATGTTCAAAATTCATAAAGGTTACACAATAACATGTTAAAGTTTCAATTTGGATATTAAGAATAATTTTATTATCACATCATTTTTTTGCATAATTTTAATAAAAACTGAAATTTGAATGAAAATTAGATTATTACTTTCAATAATTTTTGTGTTTACTTTTTTACAAATTCATGCACAAAAAAAGGAACTTTCTTTGTCTGAAAATGTAAATAAAGAAACTATCTCATTTCAATTTATCAAGAATTTAGTTGTTGTTCCAATTACATTTAATGGTCATCAAATGAATTTCATTGTAGATTCTGGACTTAAAGAAACTATTTTATTCAGCCAATATGACAAAACAATCAACAAAAACAATCTTCGCCAAATTAATTTAAAAGGTCTAGGAAAAGATAATGCTGATACAAAAGGATTTTTTTCATCAAAAAATCAAATCGTTTTAGGTCAAAATTATTCTTCAAACAATATGGATATTATCGTGATACAAGACGAGAATTTCAACCTCTTTTCTCGGTTAGGAATTGATGTTCATGGAATAATTGGTTCTGAATTTTTTAAAAACTATCCAATTCAAGTAGATTATGCAAAAAGAAAAATCACCATTTATAAATCTATTCTTGAAGTTAAAAAATTAAAGAAATTTCAATCAAATCCATTAGAAATAAGTCCAGAAATAAAACCTTTTACAACTGTTGATTTTACGCATCAAACAACTTACACAAATCAAAAAATGTTGATAGACATTGGAAATAGTGATGGTTTGTGGCTTTTCGAAAATCAAATTGAGAATTTAGCACCTTTACAACATGTATTTTCGGATGAATTGGGCAAAGGTTTTAATGGTTCTATTAATGGCAAACGTGGAGTTATAGATGCCGTAAACTTAGATAAATATAAACTTAATCAACCTTTAATTGCCATTCCAGATATCGAATCAATCCAATATCTTAACTTTAAAAATAATCGAAAAGGCTCTCTTGGAAATGAAATTTTGAGAAGATTTACAATTATTTTAGATTATAAAAATCAGTTGTTTTATTATAAACCCAATCGAAATTTCAAAGATGCTTTCCACTACAACAGAAGTGGATTAACGATAATTCACGATCAATTTGAATGGAAAAATGAAAAAATAAATATTGTATCACAAAATACATCTATATCTGAATATAATTCTATCACGACAAACAAAGTTAACTATCAATATGTGATGAAACCTGTTTATAAAATAGAAGCAGTTCGTAAAAAATCGAATGCAGATTTAGTGGGTTTGAAAGCAAATGATATACTTACAAAATTGGATGGAAAACAAGTGAATAAAATGAGTTTAGATGATATCGAAAAATTTATGATTAAAAATGAATTTCAGCAAATTTCTGTAGAAATTCTCCGAAATAATGTTCCAATGAAATTTAAGTTTGTACTTGACATTCCGTATTAAAAAAAGAGTAACTTTTGGTTACTCTTCTAATTGATGTAATATATTTTCTAATTCTACCAGATTCTTTTTATAATAAGTAGAAATCCACCATTTTAATAATAAAACGCAAATTAAAACATAGAAAAATAGTGTAAGAAAAATATAAAGATAAAACTGAAATTTATGAACAAATTGCAACGAGTTAGGATGCTGGATATACGAAACACCAATAATCATCAACATTAAAATACAGATCATGTACGAGTAAATACTGTAAATATCAATCGCAGATTTGTAATTGAAATAAAACCAATTGATGTTCTTTAACGAATTATATTCCAGATGATATGATCGTTTATAAAACTTGAAAACATAAATAAACGGCACCAAAAAAGTCAACGAAACACACAACAATGTCCACCAAATTGTTGGCGTATTTGCATCAAATAAGAAAGGAAAAGTATATAAAAACAATAATCCTAATAATTGAAAATAAAACTCTTGTTTCAATGTTTTTCTTACTTTATCAATAATGGTATTTGCTTCTTGATTAAGCTCAAGATTTGGATCAATTTTCACTTCATCTGAAGATTGATTGTCCCATTGTTTTTGTAATTCATCAAAATTCATAACCGTATTTTTTTATGATGATTTGTATTTTTTCTTTCGTTCTGTTCAATTTCACACGTGCATTTACTTCCGAAATTCCCAAGTTGATACTAATTTCCTTGTGATTTTGCCCTTCCAAAAACAGAAAAATCAATGCTTTCTCTACTTTATTTAATTCATGAACTGCTTTGTAAAACAATTCGAGTTGCGTTTCTTTTTCACCAGAATCCACCTCATCTACTTGATCAATATTTTCTAAAAAAGTATGACGATCTGCTTTTCTCTTTTCTTTTCTAAAATAAGTTAACGCCGTATTCAACGAAACGCGGTACATCCATGTCGAAAATTGAGACTTACCTTCGAAACGATCAAAAGATTTCCATAACTGCAAAACAATCTCTTGTATCAAATCATTTTGATCTTCAGAATTATCCATATACATCATAGCGATTTTGTGTAAAATCCCTTTGTGCTGATCGATTAATTCTAAAAAAAGAGTTTGTTTAGCTTCCAAAATCGTTACTTTATTTTTTTCAACGCAACTTGTTCATCATCGATAAATAAAATACAATTGACTCCGAAAAATTCTTGCAAAATATTTACTTTGATATTTAACTTTTCATCTTTAGAATTTTTCAAATGCCCCGTTAAAATTGGCGCAGAAAAATAGTTAATTTGATAATCTTGTAATTTGTCATTTACAAAAAGTTTTTCGCCAGAAAACCAATTATTCTCGATTCTGATAACATTATTTTCAACTGTTGCTTCCCAAATAGATTTCATCGTTTAATTATTTTAGTGTTTACTAGTAAGTAGAAAAAAAATAAAAACGTTACAAACTTTTTTGAAAAATATTTAGAATAGAGAAAGAATTAATGCAGAAATGTATAAGCCAAAACCGAAAATAAAATGTGTGAGTAAACTGCGAAAACGCATTACATTTGGCGATGGAAGTTTGGAAGATGCAAGTCCGAGCCCAAATGCTGGTTGCATAATAAAAAAAGGTGCTACAATTGTAAACAATCCTACAAATAAAGCGGGAAAAACGGTCGGATGATTTAACCATTCTACCCCAAAAATCACGACTAATAAAATAGAAAATGTAATTCCGATTAAGTAATGCGCCAACCAACCGATAAAAATTTCATTTTGAATTGGTTTTGAATCAAATATTTTATCATGTGTAAACTTTCCATTTGCAAAATGTCCAATCCAACGTCCTACAAATCTATAATCCAAAGATTTAATATTGAATAATTTCAAAATAAAAGCCCAAATATCCATCACAATTGTTGCACCAACGCCAACCAATATTGTTTTTATAATTATCTCCATCGTTTATTTTTTTAATAAAGATAGATTATTTCTTAATTAATGCAACTTAATCGCATTAATATATTTCAAAATATTTCCTTAAAATTTCATTTCTAACCAAATCGGTAAACTGAATTCTTCTAATAAATGAGCCAATTGAAATTCTTTGTAGTTTTCTTTCGTTATCCACGCCATTTCTTCTATCTCAGAAGCGATTTTAAGCGTTTCTAATGATTTTAATTTAACATGAAATACATTTGCATAAACTTCGGTATTAACTTCATTAACGGCAATAGAAGTGTGTTGCCCTAAAAATGAAACATCGTGCTGTAGAATATCAACATTAATCTCTTCTAAAAATTCGCGTCGAAGTGTGGTTAATAATTCTTCATCTTGTTCTCGTTTTCCACCAACCATCTGAAAAAATTTCGATTTCTTTTTTCGGACAGCTAACATTCTACCCGTTTCATCTGTAACCAAGGCGTTCACCAAATAAATATGATTCATTGTTATGCGTTATGCGTTATGCGTTATGCGTTATGCGTTATGCGTTATGCAAAAATAAAAAGTTTGGAGCAAAAAAAAGCCTCACAATAAGTGAAGCTTATAAAAGTTGGCGATCCGGACGGGACTCGAACCCGCGACCACTTGCGTGACAGGCAAGTATTCTAACCAACTGAACTACCGGATCAGTCTGTTTTTTTATTTATAATTTTCGATCGCACTAAAATAGAAAAAGAAATAGATGCGATCCGGACGGGACTCGAACCCGCGACCACTTGCGTGACAGGCAAGTATTCTAACCAACTGAACTACCGGATCAGAAAATTATAAATTGATATATTTTTTATGAATTTTTATAAAAAATTGCGATCCGGACGGGACTCGAACCCGCGACCACTTGCGTGACAGGCAAGTATTCTAACCAACTGAACTACCGGATCAGAAATTATAAAAAATATATTGTGTAAAAGAACGAACTTTTTGCGATCCGGACGGGACTCGAACCCGCGACCACTTGCGTGACAGGCAAGTATTCTAACCAACTGAACTACCGGATCAAAATCTGTATCGATTTCGGATTGCAAATATAGGCGGTTTTCTGATAAAACCTAAACTTTTTTCAAAAAAAATCTCGGAAATTTTGCATCCGAGATTCTTTTATTTCAAAATCAGCGATTTAATTTATTATAAAATCGCGTTTAATTTTTCTACTAATTGCTCTTTTGGAACAACTCCAACAACTTTGTCTACTACTTCTCCGTCTTTGAAGAATAAAATTGTAGGAATGTTGCGAATTCCATATTTTGCTGCAACTTCTTGGTTTGTGTCTACATCAACTTTACCAATAACTGCTTTTCCTTGATATTCTGTAGCAAGCTCTTCCACAACTGGACCAACCATTCTACAAGGACCACACCAAACAGCCCAAAAATCAACCATTGCTGGTTTTCCTGACTCTATAATATCTGATGCAAATGATGCGTCTGTTACTTCTAATGCCATAATCTTATATTTTTTTTATCTAATCTTAAGTTTACAAATCTACATAAAATTTTATTCTTGAAAAATTTCGTTCATATTATCTATCAATTATTCAATAGATGAAACGAATAATTAATTCAGTTTGAATGTAATTTCCTGCAATTCATCTAATTCTTTCAACAAATCTCGACAAATGTTAATTTTGATTTTACTTGCTGGTAAATCTAAATTATTCAAATAATCTTTTGGATCAATTAATTGAATTTTTAATAATTTATCTCCTTGATATTTGAACATAATATCTGATAATTTGCTAAATGTTTCTTCCGAAAATTCTGGAACTTCAATCTTCACCGTCATTTTTTCGGCTTGTTTTTCAACAATTTCATTCAACAACAAAATATTTGTGATGTTTTTATACACACGACCTTGCGTTACATTTCCTTCTTTGTCTTTGAATTCTTTTTTCGAGATATTCAATTTCAAATTCAAGAACATATTTTCCTGCATAAAGTGTCTATATTTCATATAATCGCTACCAAAAACCATGATATCCATCGAATCGGTGTAATCACTAAACGTAAAAATACCAAATTCGTTTCCATTTTTGGCAATTCTATGTTGAATATTTGACATCATTCCACAAATTGAAACTTCTTTGTTGACAAAATTATCTTCATTCGCATTGATATCAGAAATACTACAATTTGAAGCCATTTTCAACTCATGTTTGAAATCATCCAAAGGATGCGAAGAAATATAAATTCCAACAACTTCTTTCTCTTTCGACAAACGTTGTAACATATTCCATTTCTCACAATCTGGCAACATCGGAACCACATCTTCTACAACAGAATCACCACCAAAATCGCCAAATAAAGAAGTTTGAGCAGAGTTTTTTTGCTCTTGAAAATTTGCTCCGTATTTGATTAGTTTTTCCAAATTAGTTGTCGTATTTTCGATATAAAAATAACGTCCACGATGAAATTCAAACGAATCAAAACCTCCAGCTAAAACTAAGTTTTCGATTGTTTTTTTGTTCACTGTTCGCAATTCGACACGTTTAACAAAGTCGTATATATCTTTGAACGGACCATTTGCTTCACGTTCAGAAATTATCGAGTTTACTGCGGCTTGCCCAACACCTTTTACAGCTCCCATTCCAAAACGAATCTCGTAATTTTCGTTTACATTAAATTTTGTAATGGATTCGTTGATATCTGGTCCAAGAACCGCCAATCCCATTCGCTTACACTCTTCCATAAAGAAGGTCACTTGCTTGATATCATTCATATTATTTGAAAGAACAGCCGCCATATATTCTGCTGGATAATGTGCTTTCAGATAAGCTGTTTGATACGCTACCCATGCATAACACGTCGAGTGCGATTTATTGAAGGCATAGGATGCAAAGGCTTCCCAGTCTGTCCAAACTTTTTCTAAAATCTTAGGATCATGCCCTTTTTCTGAAGCTTGCGCAACAAATTTTGGTTTCATTTTATCCAAGACAGCTTTTTGCTTTTTCCCCATTGCTTTACGCAAAACGTCGGCATCACCTTTCGAGAAACCTGCTAATTTTTGCGAAAGCAACATTACTTGCTCCTGATAAACCGTAATTCCGTAGGTTTCTGATAAATATTCTTCCATCGCATCCAAATCGTACTGAATTGGTTCTTCACCATTTTTACGGCGAACAAACGACGGAATATATTCGATAGGCCCAGGACGATAAAGGGCATTCATGGCAATTAAATCCGCGAAAACTGTCGGACGTAAATCCTTCATGTATTTTTGCATTCCGGGTGACTCGTATTGGAAAACCCCAACCGTTTCGCCACGCTGGAAAAGCTCATATGTTTTTTCGTCGTCAATCGGAATTTCATCCGGATTGATTTCGATTCCTGTTCTCGCTTTTACTAATTTGATGGTATCTTTAATCAAGGTTAAGGTTTTCAACCCCAAAAAGTCCATCTTCAATAATCCGGCACTTTCTGCAACCGAGTTATCAAACTGCGTTACATATAAATCTGAATCTTTAGCTGTTGTTACAGGTACGAAATTCGTAATATCATCTGGCGTAATAATTACCCCACACGCGTGAATTCCCGTGTTACGAACAGAACCTTCTAAGATTTTTGCTTGCTGAATAGTTTCCGCAGCTAAATCGTCTCCATTCGATAAACGTTTTAATTCGCTTACAGCATCAAACTCTTCTGGTTTTAAGGCTCCTTTTAATGCAGCTTCATCTAAATTGAAGATTTTAGATAACTTCATATTCGGAATCAAACCTGCAACACGGTTCGCATCAAACAATGGTAAATCCAATACACGCGCCGTATCTTTAATCGAAGATTTCGCCGCCATTGTACCATAAGTGATGATTTGCGCTACTTGATTTGCTCCATATTTATCAATCACATAATCCATTACCAACGATCGACCTTCGTCATCAAAGTCGATATCGATATCGGGCATAGATACACGATCAGGATTTAGGAATCGCTCAAAAAGTAAATCGTACTGAATTGGATCTAAATTGGTAATCCATAAACAATAAGCAACTGCTGATCCTGCCGCCGAACCACGACCTGGACCAACCGATACGCCCATTTTACGCGCCGCAGCAATAAAATCTTGTACAATCAAGAAATAACCAGGATAACCTGTTTTTTCAATTGTGGCTAATTCGAAATCCAAACGTTCTTTAATTTCGTCTGTCAATTCTGGATAACGAATTTTTGCACCTTCGTAGGTTAAATGTTTTAAATAAGCATTCTCACCTCTTTTCCCTCCATCTTCATCATCTTCTGCGTGATGAAATTCTTCGGGAATATCAAATTTTGGAAGTAATACATCTCGATAAAGCGTGTATTCTTCTATTTTATCAACAATTTCTTGAATATTAATAATTGCTTCGGGAATGTCTTGAAACAATTGTTTCATTTCTGCTTCCGACTTAAAATAATATTCTTGATTTGGCAAACCAAAACGGAATCCACGACCACGACCAATTGGCGTTGATTGTTTTTCTGCATCGCGCACACACAACAAAATATCGTGTGCATTCGAATCGTCTTGATTGATATAATACGTATTATTTGTCGCAACAACTTTTACATTGTGTTTACGCGCAAACGCAAGCAAAGTCTGATTAACACGATCTTCATCTTCTTGTCCGTGGCGCATCAATTCGATGTAAAAATCATCACCAAACTGCTCTTTCCACCAAAGTAAAGCTTCTTCGGCTTGCTTTTCACCAAGATTCAAAATTTTGTTTGGAACTTCACCTTGTAAGTTTCCAGACAAAACAATTAAATCTTCTTTATATTCTTCAATAATCGCTTTATCAATTCGAGGCACGTAGTAAAACCCATCAGTATAAGCCTTCGATGCCATTTTTGCTAAATGATGATAACCATTTTTGTTCTTTGCAAAAATTACAATTTGATAGCCATTATCCTTTTTTGTTTTGTCTAAATGATTTTCACAAACAAAGAATTCGGAACCAATAATAGGTTTTAAGATAACTTCCGTTGGTTCTGCTCCGTCAGCAATTAACTCTTCATTCTTTACTTTTGCAGCTTTATTATGATTTTGTACTTCTGCATTAAAATGAAAAGCTCCCATCATATTTCCATGATCGGTAATTGCAACTGCAGTCATTTTATTTTTTGCCGCAGCACTCACCAAATCGTTTACAGAAATAGTCGATTGAAGAATTGAAAATTGTGTGTGATTATGTAAATGTGCAAATTTTGCTTTCTCGAATTGTGCTAAAACTTCTTCCGAAATATCAATAACCTCATCTCCTCCATCTTCTTTGGCTTTAATTTTCGCAATTTCTTGTGAAGCTTTTTTAAGATTTACGTGATTTAGTCCAACTGGCTGAATATTTGTTTCATTAATTGCATTAAATCGAACAAAATATTCATCTTCAACTTCTAACTCGTTTTTTGTAAAAATACCTTTACGAATCAACTCGAAAAAACAACGCGTAGTTGCCTCCACATCGGCAGTTGCGTTATGCGCTTCGCCAAACGAAACACCAAAAAGATATTGATGCAATTCCGTTAACGTTGGTAATTTGTAACGACCTCCACGACCTCCAGGAAGTTTCAATAACTCAGCAGTCACCTCGGTACAGGTATCCAAAACAGGTTTTTCGGCTAAATTATTTTCATAATTCAGACGATAAAATTCGGCTCCCATAATGTTAATATCGAAACCTAAATTTTGTCCAACAATAAATTTAGCTTTACCTAAAGCTTCGTTGAATTTATCTAAAACTTCTTTTAATGGAACACCTTTTTCGGTTGCTAAATCAGTTGAAATTCCGTGAATACGTTCAGAATCATACGGAATATCAAAACCATCTGGACGCACCAAATAATCTTGATGTTCAATAATTTGCCCCATTTCATCGTGCAATTGCCAAGCGATTTGTATACAACGCGGCCAGTTGTCGGAGTCAGAAATCGGCGCATTCCAATCTTTCGGAAGACCAGTTGTCTCTGTATCGTATATTAAGTACATTGAGTTTTCGTTTGAATCTGTAAATTTACGAAATCTTAGCAGAAGATTTTCTTAAGATAAGTTAAGAATAATTATCTATTTTAGATGTTCAAATCAACGAAAATGAAAAATATTTTCATCATTAATGGAAGCACAAGCGAAAATTCATCTAATCAAAAAATCATAGAAAATTTTATTTCTTCTACATCTCAATATTTCAAATGTACTGTTTTTGATGAATTAAAAACTCTTCCTCATTTTGATCCAGAACGTTCTATCGAAAATACGCCGCAAGAAATACTTGGTTTTAGAACTGAAATAGAAAAAGCTGATGGAATAATTATTTGTACGCCCGAATATATTTTTAGTATTCCGAGTGGATTAAAAAATGTATTAGAATGGTGCGTTTCTACAACTATTTTTGATGGAAAACCTTTAGGAATTATCACTGCGTCTGCAAATGGAGAAAAAGGACATGAAGAATTGCAATTGATAATGAAAACGTTGATGACAAACTTCAATAATGAAACAACTTTACTCATTCAAGGTGTTAAAGGAAAAGTAAATTCGGAAGGAAAAATTATTGATAAAGTAACTTTACAACAATTGGAAGAGTTCATCGTAGCTTATAACCAACTATTAACCTAAAATATGTTTTACGTTTATACTATTGCAATACCACTTTTGATTATTTTGACTTTTTATTTCGTTGAACGAAAAATATTCAAAATAAATAACCTTCTCATTTTAGTTTTTTTATTCTGGCTTTACTTGATTAGCTTATTTTTTTTACAATATTTTAAAATTTTAAATGATTTTTGGAGTTTATACTCCATTTTACTCTTCTTACTTCCAATCACTATTATTGTATTAATTATAAAAATTGTAATGATTATTCTAAATAATTTTAAAAAATAAATGAAACAAAAACTAATCTATATACTTTATTGGTCAGCAATATTTACGGTTTCAATATCAATGTTTGTGTATGGAATTGTAAAACCTACTCAATTCACAAATATGGATAACAGCATTAATAATCATCTTTCTGAAGGTCATCGATTGATGTGGAATTTTTATAGTTTTACCAAAGGGTATCCAATAATCATCGGAATTTTTGAAGTGATTGGTGCAATCACATTACTTTTTAGAAGGACAAGAATTTTTGCATGCTTGTTATTAACTACAATTTTAATCAATATTATTCTACAAGATTATTTCTATGAAATTGTTGCGCTAAATTCTTCTATTTTTTATCAAGTTTTAGTCTTTGTTATCTTAATTATTGACAAAGAAAGAGTGATTGAAATTTTTTCGAAACTATTTGAATTAAAAACTAAACTAAAACCAAACTGGATTCTAATCATTATAAGTTTTATACTTGCAATTGGCTTTAAATTTATTGAAACAAAAGTTTTATAACCAAAAAAGATGAACTTAATTCAGTTCATCTTTTTCTAAAATTTCTTCCGACTCAAAACTCATTTTAAGTTTGATGAGTTCATCTTTTATATTTTCTAATCGCTTCACAACATCTATTTCATCTGTTGTTGTCGCAATTCCTTTTTTACCAATCGCTTGTTTTGCACCTTCTAACGTATAGCCTTTTATTTTTACCAAATAATAGATATTCTTGAAACAATCAATATCATTTTTGGTAAATAATCGATTTCCTTTTTTGTTCTTTTTGGGTTGAATAATTTCAAATTCTTTCTCCCAAAATCGAATCAACGATGCATTTACATCAAAGGCTTTGGCGACTTCGCCAATCGAGTAATATAGTTTATCAGGCAGGTCTACGTTCATTATCAGCGTTTAATCCAAAGATAATGACAATTTTTTAGAGTTTTGATAAATTTTAATGAAATCGTCTGGATCTACATCATTGTAGAAATACATAATTGGATCTACAGGTTCTCCATTCTTGTGAATTTCGTAATGCAAATGCGCTCCTGTCGACAATCCAGTCGTCCCAACATAACCAATTACATCGCCTCTTTTCACTTTTTGTCCACTACGAACTTTCGCACGAGACATGTGAGCATACAAACTTTCGTAACCATTTCCGTGTTTCAAGACCACCATATTTCCGTAACCCGAATTAAATTCAGAAACTTTTACAGAACCATCTCCAGTTGCATAAATTGGTGTTCCTGTAGAAGCTGCAAAATCTAAACCTTTGTGCATTTTATTCACTTTCAAAATTGGGTGAAAACGAGATCCATAACCAGAAGCTAATCTACTTACATATTTATCTGCAACAGGTTTTAGAACTGGCATTGATGATAAATTGGCATCTTTTACACCAGCAGAACGAAATACTTCGTCCAACGATTTTGATTCAATTTCGATTTTATCAATCAATTTTTCGATATCTTCTGCTGTATAATTATCAATTTCTTTGTTTACAGAATCGATATTTTCATTGACACGCATATCATAAATTGTACGATAAATATTGCGATCTTTTTCTTCGATTTCTGTCAAAGCCTCTTCAACTTCTTTGAATTTTTTATGTAATTGCTGATTTTCATTTTCCATTCTTTCCAACTCAGCCAATAATTTGCTTTTGTCGTCTTTGAATTTCCCTGCTCTCGATGCGTATTCAGAATCATTAAAATGATAACCAATCATTCCAGCAGATATTGTCGATAGACATAAAAATAGTAATACGTATAATGCTGTTTTAGGAGTATTTTGGACTCTTTTCTTCGCCCAACTCATTAAAAATTTCACAGAATTATACTTATAGTTTTTATTTTCCATTACTTAACCAACCTTTTATTATCTTTGTAAAACGTTTGCAAAGTAACGAATATTGTACGAGTAAACTTGTTAATCAAATGATAAAAATAATTTAATTAAATGAAATCCAAAGATATAAGAAAAGAATTTCTGCATTTTTTTGAGACAAAAGGCCACTTAATAGTAGACTCTGCGCCGATTGTTTTGAAAGACGATCCGACATTAATGTTCAATAATTCGGGGATGGCACAATTCAAAGAATATTTTTTAGGAAACGGAACTCCAAAAAGTAATCGTATCGCGGATACACAAAAATGTCTTCGTGTTTCTGGTAAACATAATGATTTGGATGATGTAGGAAAAGATACTTACCACCACACGATGTTCGAAATGTTAGGAAACTGGTCTTTTGGTGATTATTTCAAAAAAGAAGCAATCGCTTGGGCGTGGGAATTACTAACAGAAAAATACGGAATCTCTAAAGATCAAATTTATGTAACAGTTTTTGAAGGTGATAAAGGTGACGGAACATCATTAGATGAAGAAGCATTAGAACTTTGGAAACAACATATTGCTGAAGACAGAATTCTTTACGGAAATAAAAAAGATAATTTCTGGGAAATGGGTGATATCGGACCATGTGGACCATGTTCTGAAATTCATGTTGATATTCGTCCAGAAGCTGATCGTTTAGCTGTTGATGGTAAAACATTGGTTAATATGGATCATCCACAAGTTATCGAAATTTGGAACTTGGTATTTATGCAATACCAACGTAAAGCTGATGGTTCTTTAGAATCTTTACCAGCGCGACACATCGATACAGGAATGGGATTTGAGCGTTTAGCAATGGTTTTACAAGGAAAATCATCAAATTATGATACAGATGTTTTTCAACCAACAATTCAAAAATTAGAAGAAATTTCTGGTGTAAAATATGGCGCAGCAGAAAAAACAGATATCGCGATTCGTGTTGTAGTTGACCATTTACGTGCAGTTTCTTTTGCAATTGCAGACGGACAATTACCATCAAACACAGGAGCTGGATATGTAATTCGTCGTATTTTACGTCGTGCTATTTCTTACGGATATCGTTTCTTAGGTCTTAAAGAGCCTTTTATCTATAAATTATATCCAATCTTGAAAGCTGAAATGGGCGATTTCTTCCCAGAATTAGTAAAACAAGAAACAATTGTAACTGGCGTTATTCGTGAAGAAGAAGCATCTTTCTTACGTACAATTGAACAAGGATTAAATCGATTAAATCAAATCATTGAGCAATTAGGAGATTCTAAAATTGTTCCTGGTGATGTGATTTTCGAATTATATGACACGTTTGGTTTCCCTGCAGATTTATCTCGTATTGTAGCAGAAGATCACGGTTTCACAATTGACGAAGCTGGTTTTGAAGCTGAAATGGCGAAACAAAAAGAACGTTCGAAAAAAGCAACTGCTTTATTAACGGATGACTGGGTTATTTTAGATGATAAAGGAAACGAAACCTCTATCGCTTATGATAACACAGAAGCTGAAGTAAAAATTACACGTTACAGAAAAGTAAAAAATAAAAAAGGAGAATTTTTCCAATTAGTATTCAATCAAACGCCATTCTATGCAGAATCTGGAGGACAAATTGGTGATACAGGATCAATTTCTACTTTGAATGAAACAATTGAAGTTGTTGACACGAAAAAAGAAAATAACTTAGTAATTCATTTCGTTGAAACTTTACCAGAAAATGTAAACGCTACATTCAATGCGAAAGTTGACACAGAAAAACGTAATGAGACAACTAAAAATCACTCTGCAACACACTTAATGCACGAAGCTTTACGCGAAGTTTTAGGAACGCACGTAGAACAAAAAGGTTCGTATGTTGGAGACGATTATTTACGTTTTGACTTTTCTCATTTCTCTAAAATGACAGATGAAGAATTGGCTATTGTTGAGCAAAAAGTAAACGATAAAATTGCAGAAGCTTTACCATTAATCGAAAAAAGAGATTGTGATATCAACGAAGCTATTGCTGATGGAGCTATGGCTCTATTTGGTGAAAAATATGGTGATAAAGTTCGTGTCATTCGTTTCGGATCTTCAATCGAATTATGTGGTGGTACGCACGTAAAAAACACAGCAGATATTCGTTTGTTCAGAATTTTATCTGAATCTTCTACTGCTGCTGGTATTCGTCGTATCGAAGCAATTACATCAAACAAAGCAATCGAAGCATACAAAGATGCTGAGAAAAATTACAATGATGTTTTAGCTGCACTTAAAACGAAAAATGATGCGGTAAAAGCGGTTCAACATTTATTAGATGAAAATGCAGAATTGAAAAAGCAATTAGAGTCTTTTGTTGCGCAACAAGCTGCTGCTGAGAAAGCGACTTGGAAAGCTGCGATTAAAGAGATTAATGGTGTTAATTTCTTAGCGGTTAAAACGAATTTAGATACAAATGCCGCAAAACAAAATGCAATTGATTTAACAAAAGAAATCGAAAATGCATTTATCGTTGTTGGTACGAATGATGCCGTAAAACCATCGATTACAATTTCTATCGCAAAAAACCTTGTAGATGAAAAAGGTTATAACGCAGGACAAATTGTAAAAGAAATCGCGAAGCACATCAATGGCGGCGGAGGTGGACAAGCTTTCTTAGCTACAGCAGGTGGTAAAGAGGTTTCTGGATTAGATGCTGCACTAAAACAAGCAGAGGATTTTGTTAAATAATAAATCTCTATTATAATACTTTAAAAGCGACTTGGTTTATCAAGTCGCTTTTTTTTTATTTTTATAATTCTATTTTAGAATTAACACTTTTAACTTTTTTATCTTGAAAGAGATCAAATTATTGATTGCCGTTAGTATAGTTGCAATTGTTTGGGGAACAACTTTCCTCGGAATTCGTATAGCTGTAGAAACTATTCCTGGTTGGTTTGTTGTTGAAATTCGTCAATTTTTGGCAGGACTAATTATGCTAATTATTTTACTATCTAAAAAGGAATTAAAATAGATTGGCTGGAAAAATTTGTCTTATCAACTTATATTTTCAAGTTTGATGTTAATCGCTGCAAATGGATTAACTACTGTTGCCGAAGAAAATTTATCGAGTAGTTTAGCTGCATTAATCAGCGCAACCTCTCCTATTTTAGTCTTTTCAGGAAGTATTTTTATTGGTTTACAAAAATTTAGTTACCGCGGATTATTAGGTGTTTTACTTTGTTTTTGCGGCGTAATATTTATTTTTTGGGATGGAATTAAAGAATTAGCAAATCCAGAATATAGAACCGGAATTATTTTACTTTTTTGTGCGATTACAGGTTGGGCAACAGGAACTATTTTCACCAAGAAAATGAATATTCAATCTAAAAATATTTCTCTCAATCTTTTTTACCAATTTATATTTGCTGGAATTGTTCAAATTATTTTTGCATTCGCTTTTACTAAAAATTATAATTTCGAGAATTGGAGTACAAAAAGTATTTCTGCCATGCTTTATTTAGCTGTTTTTGGTTCTGTGATTACGTTTTTCTCTTTTCATTATGCATTGACCAAAATTTCCCCTATACAAGTTTCTATTCTTTCTTATTTCAATACGATTATTGCAATTATTTTGGGTTGGTTAGTTCTTGACGAGCAGATTTCATCAAAGTTTATTGTCGCTACTATTCTAATTATTCTTGGTGTTTTTATTATTAACTATAAGCCAGAAATGTTCAAAACTAAACGTTTAAAAGCAGATTAAGAGTTGCGTAATAAAATTTATTTTAATATTTTTAACATAATTTAACAACTTAATCTATGATTGAAATATACAAACGAGTAATGTTTGACAATTACGCCAATTTCTCGGGAAGAGCCCGCAGAAGCGAATTTTGGTATACAACTTTAATTAATACTATATTTTTTATAATATCTTTCATTTGTTTATTTAAATTTATAAATATATCAGACATAGTTTCATATACTATTGGAGGAATAATAGTTTTATTTTTTTTTATAACTCTTATACCAAGATTAGCTTTAATAAGTAGAAGATTGCATGACACAGGAAAAAGTGGATGGTTCTATTTATTAACTTTTATACCTGGAGGAAATCTTATTTTATTAATATTTTTTATTATGGATAGTCAACCAGGTTCTAATCAATGGGGACCAAACCCAAAAGAAACTGATGATTCTATCAACGAAATAGGAAACGATTTAATCGAAAGATATTAAAATTAAAAAGCGAGATTAATTCTCGCTTTTTAATTGGATCAATTTTATCCATTGTTTTAGATTATATCGTCTAAAAATTCCGAAATAACGTTGATTAAAAGAGTTCACCCAAATCGAATTGTCTTCACAATAAATCACAACTGTTTCGATATAATCTCTTCTTCGGTAATTGTATTTATAAAAAATATTTCGTTCCGAATATTCAAAAAGAAACAAACCTTCTTCGTCCAATGATTGCGTAAAATTATGTTGACGCTGCGCTAATTTTTTGATTAAATTAATATTCTCACTCAACGATTTTGATGTTTTAATTTCTACAAAAAATCTGTCTTTAATTGTCGTTATTATTCGAATTCCAAAAATTACAATCAATGAAATAAAAATGATATTGATTTCACTTGATGCATAAGCGAAAAACAAAATAAGTAAAAACATTAAACCTAAATCTAAATAATTCCAAATTTCGAAAGGTAGAAAATATTTATCACCAACCTTTTTGAGTTTCGTTTTATGATGAAATGTGGAAAGATTATTTGTATTCATAACTTTAGATTTAATTTAAAAATAAGAAATATTATCGAATTGAAATAATCGTAAATGAATAATAATTAATGCATTTTATTAAAACAAGAAATTTTAATCATAAAACATAAACATTCGAATCATTTTTGTAATTTTGCACCTCAAAAAATAAGTAATAAATACAATTCAATAAAATGGCAAACATTACATTTACAATGATTAAGCCTGATGCAGTTGCAAAAGGACACATCGGAGATATTTTAAAAGACATTACTGACGCTGGTTTCAAAATTAAAGCGGCTAAAATGACTCAATTAGCAAAACAAGATGCTGAAGCATTTTACGCTATCCACGCAGAGCGTCCTTTCTTCAAGGATTTAGTAGAATTCATGACTTCTGGACCAATCGTTGCTGCAGTTTTAGAAAAAGACAACGCAGTTGCTGATTTCCGTACTTTAATCGGTGCTACTAACCCAGCTGAGGCTGCAGAAGGTACAATCCGTGCTAAATATGCTGAATCTATCGATGCTAACGCTGTTCACGGTTCTGATTCTGACGAAAATGCTGCTATTGAAGCTGCTTTCCACTTTGCTGCGAAAGAAATTTTCTAATCGAATAAGATTACAAAACATTATACAAATCCTTCTGAAAATATTCGGAAGGATTTTTTTTGGCTCAAAATTTACTTACCTTTAAATCAAATTCTAAAATATGAAAAAAATAATTTTAGCCACATTTACAATCGCAGCTTTCGTTGTGTCAAGTTGTAAAACTGAAGTAGAAAAAGTAAAAGACGAAGAAAATTCTAAAGAGTATAAAGTTGGAATTGAAATCGGGCATGTTTCTGCAGAAAAGTCTATTCAATACGAAGGAACTTACAAAGGAATTTTGCCTTGTTACGAGAAAGATTGCAAAGAAGTTGAAATGGAAATAAAATTATTGCCAAACAAAGGATATGTCTATTCTACAAAACGTTTGGGGTTAGATAAAATGGCTATTATGACAACTGGAACTTTTCAGTTTAAAGAAGATGGAAATACAATTGTTTTTCCTGAAATTGCCAATGTTCCGAATGCTTTTTTAGTTGAAGAAGGAAAAATTATTCAGTTAGATAAAAATCAAAAGAAAATAGAATCGGCTGATTCTGCTAAATTTGTTTTGACAAAAGAAAAATAGATAAAAAGGTTTCGTAATGAAACCTTTTTTTATTGTAATAAAGATTTTTTGATAAGCTGAAATAAATTCAGTTTGATATCTCTTAAAATAACCTTACCTCAACTCCAATCTACAAACAAAGTTTACTTTTTCTTGATTAACAATCTTAAACTGAATTAAATGCTCCGTTTCTAATTTCTGGATTTCTACTTCGTCGTGTAAACTTAATTCTTTCAAGAAATTCATATCAATTGCTTTGATACGATGTTTCAATATAATTTCAGGATCAATAGTATTCAAGCACCAATCCAAATATTTGGTGTTATTGGCGTGTTTTACGATGTCCAAATCAGAAAACTGAACTTTGTATTGAATAACTTCTGTTGGTTCAAAATCGATGTTTAAAATCGAATTTTCGATTTCAGTTGGTTTCAGATCAGGAAAACGTTCAATGTGAGATGAATCAAGTTGAAGAATATCCGGACGACGTTTTTCTGTATTGAAAACCGCCCACAAACTTGAAGCGCCAATTAATTTTTTTCCATTTTTCTCAATCGTAAAATCACGAATAGATTTTGCTCCTTTCAGCACTTCAATCCACGTTTTTACATCTACAAAATCTGTCCAAGAAGGTAATTGATCAATTTCTATTCGAAGTCGATTCATTACCCAAGATTGATTAAATTCTTGCAAATCAAAGAAACCTAAGCCTCCTTTTATTGCGTGTTCTGAAGCCGTTAATTGAAAAAGATTTGCCATTTCAGACAATTTCATTTTACCTGTCGGATCACATTGAGAAAAATAAATTTCCCAATTTTTCGTATAAATTGATTTAAAATCTTCTGCTATTGGCATCGATAAAATTTTGAATCTTTTATAGTGAAATTATTTACCTAATTTCTTTTTCATATCCGCCATCATAACCGCAGCTACACCAGCTTCCACTCCTTTATTTCCATGTTTTCCTCCGGAACGATCAATTGATTGTTGTTCATTTTCGTCTGTTAAAACACAAAAAATAATTGGCATATTGTGTTTGATATTCAAATCTTTTACACCTTGCGTTACACCTTGACAAACATAATCGAAATGCGCTGTTGCTCCACGAATCACACATCCAACAACGATAATTCCATCCAAATCTGGATGAGTTTGTGCCACTTTATCCGCTCCATAAATCAATTCAAAACTACCAGGAACTTCGTATAATGTAACATCATCAGGATTTGCGCCCAAATCAATCAATGTATCTTTTGCTCCATCACGCAAATTAAATGTGATATGATTATTCCATTCAGATGTAATGATTGCAAACTTAGAGCCCGCTACATTTGGTAATTCTGCTTTATTATATTGAGATAAATTTTTATTTTCTGTTGCCATTTTATTTAAAATTTAAATGGTAAAATTACAAAAATGATTTAGGATAAACTTTGATTTGAATCAATAAAAAAAGCCGAACAATTTGTTCGGCTTGTAATTATCTTTTGAAGTGAATTATTTCGCAGTTTCAGAAGCGTATTTTAAACGCTCAATAAACTTCGCAGTTTCACCATTATTTGCATTTGGATATTTATCCTCTAAAGCTTGAAAATAGTTTAAAGCATCAGCATTTTTACCTAATTCCATCGCAATTTCACCCGCTTTTGTATAGTAAGTCGATTGTAATGTTTCAACTTCTGTCGCTTCAGCAGCTTTTACATAGTAAGGTAAACCTTCTTCTAATTTGTTAGAAGCAACTAATGCATTTCCTAACATACCATATTTTTGCGCCAACATTACATTGTCATCTGTGTCAAAATCTTCTAATAATTTTACCGCAGATGCGTAATCTCCTAATTTATAATAAGAACTTGCCGCTTTGAAACGTGCTAAATTACCAGCATCAGTATTTCCATATTCATCAACAATTTGTTGTAAACCTTGGAAACTTCCTGCGCTACCATTAAGAGCAACGTTAATAGAATCTTGATCAAAAAGACGTTCTGCTTGAACCATTTCTTTGAAAGCGTCTTCTGATTTAGGTTCTACGACTAATTTTAAGTAAGCAAAATAACCTAAAACAGCTACAATAATTACTCCTAAACCAATACCAATTGCTTTAGCATATTTTTCAACAAAAAACTCTACGTTGAAAGCTGTTCTATCTAATTTTTCTACGAATTGCTCTGTAGCGAATTCTTCTTTTTTATTATTTTTTGCCATTTTAATAATTTACGAGGTTGCAAAAATACAATTTGGAACAAATATATCCAATAAATTTATTTACAAACAACCTTTTAGAATAAATATGCTACTGATAAGTTTAACATTTGCGGACGATTTTCTGTTCTATATTGTCCATTTGATCCGTTCAAAATGTCAGATCCAACTTTTCCTAAACCGAATTCGTAACGTAAATCGAATAATAATTTAGAAACTTCTACACCTGCACCAATTTGCATTCCGACATTAAATTCGTCTTGTTTTGCAGTTGTAAAATCTTTTACAGATAATTTATCATCAAAATAGTAAGAGAAAACTGGACCAGCTTGAATATGTCCGATTCCTAAAAATCTTTTTCCAACATTTACAGGAATATCCATACGTTTTTTAGTTACATTCAGTTTTTGTCCATCAACATCATATTCATTTTTGAATTGCGTATACAATAACTCTGGTTGAATGTAAATTCCTGCTAAAGAGACACGAGCTAAAGCACCAGCTTGAAACCCTGCAGAAGCTTTCCCATCTTTCTTGAAAATATTTCCAGCATCTTCCCAAACAACTTTTCCTTTATCTGTATTGAAAACAGCTCCTCCTTTGATACCAAAATTGATATTTTGTGCTGTTGCAAAATTTGCAGCTAAACCTACAATTGCAGTTAAAATTAATTTTTTCATAGAATTTTTATTTTTATTGATTTATTATTGTTCTTTTAATAAGGCTTCTCTTAGTTTCTTGAAAAGATTTGACGAATATACAAAATCAATAACATTTGGATTATCAGCCACCAAAATCTCCTCTTTTGTCCCTTCCCATTCCAAGAAACCATTTTTTAAGAAAACAATATGATCTCCAATTTCCATTACCGAGTTCATATCGTGTGTATTTACAACGGTTGTTGTGTTGTATTCTTTTGTGATATCATAAATTAATTGGTCGATAACTAACGCCGTTTTCGGGTCAAGACCAGAGTTTGGTTCATCAGCAAATAAATATTTTGGATTATTTACAATCGCGCGCGCAATCGCCACACGTTTTTGCATTCCTCCAGATATTTCTGACGGATATTTTTTAAGCGCTGTACGAGCTATTTCTACACGATCTAACACTTCACGCGCACGTTTTTCGGCATCAGCATTTGACATATCCGAAAACATTTGCAATGGAAATTTTACATTTTCTACAATATTCATCGTATCATACAAAGCCGAACCTTGGAAAACTACTCCAATTTCTGAACGTAAACGTTGTTTTTCTTTGTAATCAAACTCGATCATATTATCTCCTTCGTACAAAATTTGACCTGAAGTTGGTGTTAATAATCCAATCAAATTTTTCAAGAAAACTGTTTTTCCAGAACCACTTTGACCAATAATCAAACTAACTTTTCCTTTCTCGAAAGTGACAGAAAAACCTTTCAGAACTTCTACTGCATCAAATGATTTTCTGATATCTTTTACTTCAATCATTAGCTCAAAATTGTTTGTGTTAATATTAAATTGATCACAATAATTGCTACTGATGTCCATACAACAGCTGTTGTTGCAGAACGACCAACTTCTAACGAACCTCCTTTTACTTTATAACCATAATATGCCGGAATTGTTGCGATAACAAACGCGAATACCATTGTTTTAAGGAATGTATAGACAAACAATTTTGTTGCCATATTCATTTGTAAACCTGTAATAAAATCGGCCGCTGACCATAGTTTTGTAAAAACACCAATGTAGTAACCTCCTAATAATCCAAATCCAATAGAAATCATAACCAATAAAGGATTGAAAAATACACAGGCGATAATTTTTGGTAAAATCAAGAAGTTTGCAGAATTGATTCCCATAACATCTAACGCATCAATTTGTTCGGTAACACGCATGGTTCCAATACTCGAAGCGATGTACGAACCTACTTTACCAACTAAAATTAGCGACATAATGGTTGGAGCAAACTCTAATACCAAAACCACTTTGGTTGCATAACCAATGTAGGCATCTGGAACAGGAATAGAAGCTCCTTGAAAGTTTTGTGCCATTTGTATTGCTACAACTGCACCCATAAATGTTGAGATAAAGGTTACAATCCCTAAAGAGTTGACACCTAAATCATATATTTCTCTAACGGTCAATTTCCAGAAAACGCTCAATTTTTGAGGTTTGCTAAATACTTTACCCATAAGCATAAAGTATGACCCTAAATTTTCGATTAGTTTCATTACGACAAAATTAATATTTTTATTGGAAAGGCTTTTTATTTATCTTGCACAATGTGAATTTAGAACATTTAACTTCTTATCTCCCTCATAATGCAGACTTGTATGTAAAAAAGTGGTTAGAAAATCATTTTATAACGTTAAAAATTACAAGAAGACGTGAAACTAAATTGGGAGATTATCGCAAATTAGTCGAAAATAATCGTCATCAAATTACAGTGAATGGCGACTTAAATCAGTATGCTTTCTTTTTTGTTTTTACACATGAAGTGGCGCATCTCAAAACTTTTGTTCAGTTTGATTCTCGTAAAATAAATCCGCATGGAAAAGAATGGAAAACCATTTTTGGGCATTTATTATTAGAATCTCTTCACATTTATCCCGAAGAATTGCAACCGTATATTCTTCATCATGCCAAACATCCAAAGGCAAGTTTAGGAGCGGATATTAATATCTCAAAATATATTATAGATGATAAAAATCCTGCTCAAATTTATCTTGAAGATTTGGAGGATGGCACAATATTTTCGATTGGAAAAAGAATCTTTAAAAAAGAATCTAAACGAAAATTAAGGTATCTTTGTTTAGAGTTGAAAACCAAGAAAAAATATTTGATAAACGCAACTGCAACTGTAAATAAACTTTAAAAGACAATCATGAATAATAAAGATAACTACGCTGTTATCCTTGCCAGTGGTACAGGAGTGAGATTATGGCCTTTGAGTACAATTAAGAAACCAAAACAATTTCATGATTTATTAGGAATAGGAAAAACTTTTATTCAATTAACGTATAATCGCCTTAAAAAAATCGTTCCGCAAGAAAATATTTTCATTGTAACTATTCAAGATTATAAAGAGATTGTAAAAGAACAATTACCAGATTTTGAGGATAAAAATTTTATCATCGAACCAAGAGTCATGAATACCGCAGCTTGTAATTTATTGGCCGCAATGACAATCCAACAAGTTAATCCAAATGCAAAATTGATTATTTCTCCTTCAGATCATTTTATTTTTGATGAAGATGAATTTGTAGAAAAAGTAAATCTTGCTTTCGAGGATGCTGACAACGATCGATTGATTACTTTGGGAGTAGCTCCAACGCGTCCAGATGTTAATTACAGTTATATTCAGTTCATCGAAAATACAACACCTATAAAAAAAGTAAAATCTTATATCGATAAACCTGATTTAGAATTTGCTGAATCTTTTATAACGAGTGGTGAATTTATTTGGAATACAGGAATCCTTGTTTGGTCTGTAGATAGTATTGTAAAAGCTTTTCAACAACATTTACCTTCGATGAAAGAAACTTTAAAAAAATATTTTGATCTTGATCGTTCTTTACAAAATACAGAAACTTTAAAACCTATTTACACAACGTTAGACGTAACTTCTATCAACAAAGGAATTTTAGAACAAGCGGATAATGTTTATGTCATTCCAACAACTTTTGGCTGGAGTGATATTGGAACTTGGTCTGCAATCAACGAAAAGTATAAATATACAGGTGAAGATCAGGACGAAAATCACAATACATTATTATGTAAACATTTTTCTGGTTACAACGCCAAAAATAATTTTATTTATTCTACGCAAGATAAAGCTATTATTATTGATGGATTAGACAGTTATGTGGTTATTAATTCGGAGAAAGGATTACTCATTTGTCCTCGAAGCAATGTACAGTTTATAAAAACTTATGTGAGCGATTTAAAATTACAGAAAAACGGAGAAAAATATTGTTAATAAAAAAAACTCTTCAAGAATCTTGAAGAGTTTTTTTTATGTATTTATAATTTTAATCTTTATCGAAGTGTAATCACATTTTGACCAACTTTGTATCCATTTTGGTAAATATCAATTTTATATTCACCTTTTGGAAAATCATAATCAACCCAGTCAAAATTAACTCTTGAACCAGACATATTATTGTAATTAACTTTTACACGATCAGAATATTCTACAGAAGATCCAGAACGTAAAGTTGTTTCACCAGCATCAGCCCCTTTAAATTTTCCTATCTCGCCGCTTGGTTTATAAATAGATACATACAATTCTTTGGTTTCTGAAGTCGCATTCAAGTTTTTATCCAAATCAAAGGATACTCTAACCTTATCAATTCTTCTTGCTCGCGTTGTTTCCACTTCTTTTCCGCTTGATTTTACTCGCAAACCTTTAATCGTATAATTTGAAATCGATAAAGTAGAATTTGTTTCTTTGATTAAATTCTGATGATTTTCTTTTTCAGTACTCAAATTTGATTCAACAGTTTTTTTCTGCTCATTCAAATGAGAATTTTCCGAAGTTAACTCTGTATTCTTGTTTGTCAGCTTTTTATTTTCGTCTTTCAAGCGAACAATTTCTTCTTTATAAACTTTAATATCTGCTTGTAAAGAGGTTATCAAACGTTTAGCACGTTGCAATTCTCCACTTGTAATTCCTTCTTTATTTAAGATTGATTGAATCTCTTTTTGTTTCTCCAAAATCAATCGATCTTGATAACTTAAAGAAGAATCTTTTTTTACAACACGAGTTTTAGCATCATCAAAATCTGATCTAATTATACGTAATTCTTGTTTCAGAATTTCTCTAGATCGTTCCAAATCATTGATATCACTTTGCATTTCTATCGAAGATTTTGCATTTGCTTCTTTAGAATATACAATATACCCAATAGCTAATAACAAGGATACTGCTAAAACAGCAATAATAATATTCTTTACGAATTCATTTTTATGTTTAGGGTTTGTAGAGGGCTCGAGATCTTTGTATTCAGTCATTTTAATTATTTCGAGGAAAAATTATTGAATCAAAAATTAAACCAATTTTATAATAATCAATAACTAATGTTAAATTTAACATTTATAAATTGTAATAAAACTTGATAAATAAAGACTTTTTAATCGTTTGTCTCTTTTTTAATATCTTCAGAAGCTTCGTCTAATTTATTTTCGGCTTTTGTTTTTAACTCATCAGCTTTTTCTTCCAATTCTGTTTTTTCTTCTTTAAAAGTTTCTTTCAAATCCGAAACTTTCTCTTTCACAAAAGCACTTGTTTCTTTCATTTGCTTTTCCGCAATATCTTTTACTTCGTTATAATCTTGCTTCGATCTTTCTTTAAAATCTCTAGCGGCTTCTTTCGATTGTTCTTTCAGATCACCAGAAGCATCTTTTATATTATTGATTGTTTTACGCGCAAAATCCGATGCATCATCTGCAATCAATGTTCCTGCTTTTTTCACAGTTGCCGAAACATCGTCAAATTTATCTCCCGCAACATCAATCGCGGTTTCCGTTTTTCCTAAAATTCTTTTCAAAAAAGTTCTAAGTCCCATAATAATTTATTTTGTTGATTATTTTCAGTTTAAATTTACAGCTTCATTCGTAATTTTAGAATGAATTAATTTAATTTTTTATTTAAAAATATGAATTTCAGCTATTTTAAACGATATTATTTCAGAATTTTAATGTTCAGTTTACTGACTATTTTTAGTTGTAATCCGAAGAAAAATCAATCCAAAACACATCAAAATACTTCATCCGAAGAAATATCCTTCAAATATTCGACCAAAAACAAAAATTTTGTCAGCGCGCATCGTGGAGGAAGTGGAATACATGGTTTTCCCGAAAATTGTGTCGAAACTTTTGAACATCTTTATCAAAAAGGAATACAAATTTTTGAGATTGATGTTGCCGAAACAAAGGATAATCAACTTATTTTAATGCACGATAATTCGTTGCAACGAACAAGCACAGGGCGACAAGATGTCAATCAAGTTGACTTAAAAACCATTAAGGAATACTTTTTGGTAGATGATTTTGGACAACAAACGTCATACAAAATTCCGACTTTTGCAGAAGCGCTAAATTGGGGGAAAAGTAAACCGATTTATTTTATGGTTGACATCAAAAAAGGTGTTGATTATCGTGATATTGTGAAGACAATAGAACATGTAAACATGCAAAAACAGGTTGTTTTGGTGACGTATACAGTTGGTCAAGCGAAAAAGTTGCATCAACTTGCGCCAGATATGCTATTGTCTGTTTCGATGCGAAACGAAGGCGAATTTAATGAAATGATGAACAGCGGAATTCCGACTGACAAAATGGTTGCCTTTACAGGAACTCGACGCAATGACAAATCATTTTTAAACAAAATTCATGACAAGGATATTTTGGTCATTTTTGGGACGTTAGGAAACTTAGACAAAAGTGTTTCGGCGAGAAATGGACAACTTTACCGCGATTTAGAAAAAGATGGTGTCGACATTTTTGCAACAGACAGAGCAATGGATGTACATCAAACGATTAATAAAAATTAAATGGAAACAATATCACTTAAGGATTCAAATTATTTTTCAAAATTGATGCTAAATTATATCAATCAAGACGAGGATTTGAAAAACTTCTACAACCTATTTCCAACCAAAGAAAACTATATAAAACAAGCGAAAAATAAGCTTGGACATTATAAAAATAGAGCAATTCTTGTTGAACAAATTTCGAAACAATTAGGTCATTTAGATTTATCGGAAAAGCAACAAAATAATCTACAAAAATTAAGAGAAAAGAATACAGTAACAATTACGACTGGACATCAATTAAATTTATTTACAGGTCCAATTTTCTTTTTTTATAAAATTTTGCAAGTTATCAAAGCATGCGAAGAATTGAATAATGAACAAAGTGAAATCAATTTTGTTCCGATGTTTTGGATGGCGACAGAAGATCACGATTTCGAAGAAATTAATCATTTCAAATTTGGAGATCGAATTATTCATTGGGAAAAAGAATTTGGTGGACCAGTTGGTCGTTTATCAACAAACGGTTTACAAAAAGTTTTTGATTCATTTTTGTCATTAATTCCAAATGGAAAAAAGAAAACTGAATTGCAAAATTTGATTGAAGCATCTTATTTATCGAATGATAATTTGACAGACGCAACACGAAAATTGGTTCATTTATTATTCAAAGATCTTGGATTGTTGATGATTGATGGAGATGATAAAGAATTGAAAAAATTGATGATTCCAACTTTTGAAGAAGAATTAATTCAGTCAATATCGTTCAAAAAAGTAATACCTCAAAATGAGAAATTAGAACAATTGGGGTATTCTATTCAAGTGAATCCTCGTGAGATAAATTTGTTTTATATCAATCAAAATAATTCGCGCGAACGTATTGTTGAACAAAATGGAACGTATTTTGTCAATAACACTTCAATCAAATTTTCGAAAGAAGAAATTATTGCCGATTTACATCAAAATCCAGATAAATTTAGCCCAAATGTGATTTTGAGACCATTGTACCAAGAAACAATTTTACCAAATGTTGCCTATGTTGGCGGCGGTGGCGAAATGGCTTATTGGTTACAACTGAAAGAAATGTTCAATCAATTTGAAGTTGATTTTCCACTTTTAGTTTTGAGAAATTCATTGTTAATCCGAACTGAAAAACAATACGAAAAACAACAAAAATTAGATCTATCAAACGAAGATTTATTTTCGAATAGTTTAGCAATCACAAAAAAACGTTCGATAAATTCATCAGAAATTGCTCCAAAACTTCCTGAATTGGAAGAAGAATTAAAAAGCATTTTTGAACGTTTGGAACATTTGAGTTCGTTAACAGAATCTTCTTTTGCCGATATGATACAAGCGCAGCGTACAAAACAATTGAAAGGTTTTGAGAAAATAAAACAACGTTTGGTGCATGCAGAAGTGAAAAAAAATGAAGATTTATTGAAGAGAATCGAGCAATTATTAAATGATCTTTCTCAACAAAATGGTTTGCAAGAACGTGTGAAAAATTTTGCTGATTTTGATTACATTAATATTCAGTATTTCATTGATTTTATTGAAGATAGTCTTCGACCTTTTGAATTTGAGTTCATCATAAATACATTGAAAGAGGAACTCTAAACAAAACATAATTTGTATATTTGACCACGAAAATTCATCTAAATGAAAAAAATATTAGCTTTATTGTTATTTGTTGGTGCATCAGCACTTTATGCTCAACAAAAAACGCATACAGTTCAAGCAAAAGAAACCGTTTACGGAATTTCGAAGCAATATGGTGTTTCGCAAGAAGAATTGTATAAAGCCAATCCTAAAATTGAAAAAAATGGGATTCATCCAGGTGATTTGATTGTGATTCCAGGTAAAGGAACTACGACAACCAAACCAACTGAAACCAATACACAAACGACTACGTCAAACGTAAAAATTTCGGACGATAATTATCAATATATTACAATTGAGCCGAAAGAAACGGTTTACAATTTGACAAAAAAATATAAAATTTCGGAAGAAACATTGAACTCATTAAACCCTCAAATCAAAGAAAGAGGTTTAGAAATTGGTGACGTAATCAAGCTTCCAAAAGATGTGACAAATAAAGTTTTTTCTGTTCCAAAAGGAACGCATTTAATCAAAAAAGGAGAAACTTTATACACTTTAGCAAAACAGTATAATGTAAGTGTTGACGATTTATATGCAGAAAATCCAGCTTTACAAACAGGTGTAAAAGAAGGAATGGTGATAACGATTCCTAAAAAATCTGGTTCTGTTGTAATCGAAGAAAACACGATCAACTATGTTGTTCAGAATGGAGATTCGGCTTACGGAATTTTAGAAAAATACAACACGAATTTAGATGAGTTATTGCGTTTAAATCCTGATTTAATCAATGGTTTAAAAGCTGGAATGACACTTAAAATTCCATTGCAAAAAAATGCTAAAATCATCAAATACGGAACTGCAGGAAAGTTGAAACGTGCTAATGACAATGAAATTAATGTTGCTATTATGCTACCTTTTGATGTTGCAAATAATCCGCAATTAAAAAATTCGCAAGCAATGCAATTTTTTACTGGAGCTAAATTAGCGTTGACTCATTTGGCGAAAAAAGGTAAAAATGTAAATGTGAAAGTGATCGATACGAAAAACGGAAACTTGCAAGATATTTTATCAACAACAGATTTTAGTAAAACGGATGCTGTTATCGGCCCGTTGAACACGTCTGATATTACAGAAGTTGCCAACTTCTTCAGTAATTCTGGTATCGCTGTGATTTCGCCTTATGCAAATGACGATTCGTTAAATTCTTTCAATGATTTATTGATTTCTAATCCAAAAGATGAAGTAATTGCAGATCAAATCATCGAAGAAATTGGGAAAAACTTTGCTGGAGAACAAGTTTATTTATTAACAAATCGTGACGATCAAGAGTTAGCAAGTTATACGAAAAAACAATTAGAAAAACAGTTGAAAGCAAATGTTGTCATTGTAGATAGTGTTGCAAAAATTGTTCAACCACACGATAAAGTTAACGGTGAAGATTATTATACGCCAATTATTACGGTTTTAGTTGGTGATGATGATAATTTGGGAAAACAATATTTAGAAAAATTAAAAACATTTAACAAAGACAATATCAAAGCTTACGGAATAAAATCGGTTTCGGTTTATGATGTTTATAACGCAGATAATGCAAAAAATATCGATGCATTCCGCGAATTTGGTTTTGTGTTTAGTACTGCGCGTTTAATCAATACAAGAGATACGGAAGTGCAAAGTGTGATCAAAGATTTCAAAGAAGTTTATTGTGAATTTCCGACGCGTTACGAGCAATTAGGTTACGATGTAACGTATGATATTGTGGACAGAATGAATAATAAAGGTGATGTTACCAACAATATTACGACAGAAAACACACGTTTGGCGTCAAAATTTGCTTACAAAAAAATAAGCGGAAGTAAAGCTTATACGAACGATGCGAGCCGAATTGTACGTTTACCTAAAAAATAATTTTATCAAAAATTATATACCAAAAAGCGATGCTAAATTTTAGTATCGCTTTTTTCTTTTTATCAACATTTAGAATTAAAACCTTGAATTGAACGGATTTTTTCTAAATTTGACTATGCACAAACTTAAAGACAATTTACTCGTAAAAGTTATTCTAGCCATTGTACTCGGAATTGTACTCGGTGGAATTATCCCAGAAGCTGTTGGTCGTATTTTTATGACTTTCAATGATTTTTTTAGCGAATTACTTAACTTTTTAATCCCATTAATCATTGTTGGATTAATCGTTCCATCAATTGGAAGATTAGGACAAACAGCCGGAAAATTATTATTAGCAACCGTTTTAATTGCTTACGGATCAACCATTTTTTCAGGATTACTAGGCTACTCAGCGAGTATGTCTATTTTTCCACAATTATTAGAACATCAAACTGGGCAAATTAATTTAGCAGAAAAAGCCAAAGAATTTACACCATACTTTTCGATAGAGTTTCCTCCGTTATTTGATGTAATGCCAGCTTTGGTATTTTCATTTCTTTTCGGAATTGGATTATCACGATTAAAAGATTCGACTTTTGGAAAATTTGCAGATGATTTCGAAGAAATTATTACGTATTTAATTCAAAATTTAATCATTCCATTATTACCAATTTTCATTTTCGGAATCTTCTTGAACATGTCATATTCAGGACAAGTTGTAACAATTATGAACGTATTCCTTAAAATAATTGGTGTAATTTTCGTGCTTCATGTTTTCTTATTAGTGCTTCAATTTACAATTGCTGGAATTATTACAAAAAAAAATCCATTTACCATGATGAAATTGATGTTACCAGCTTATTTCACAGCATTAGGAACACAATCTTCTGCTGCAACAATACCTATAACAATTGCGCAAGTAAAGAAAATTGGTGTTCGTGACGAAATTGCTAATTTCGCTGTGCCGTTGTGTGCGACAATTCATTTATCTGGTTCGATGTTAAAAATCGTTTGTTGTTGTTTAGCATTGATGTTAATCCAAGGAATGGAAATTGATTTTGTTCAATTTTTAGGATTTATCATGATGCTTGGAATTGCAATGGTTGCAGCTCCTGGAGTTCCTGGTGGAGCGATTATGGCAGCAATTGGTATTATTGCTTCTATGTTAGGATTTAATGCAGAAAATCAAGCTTTGATGATTGCACTTTATATCGCAATGGATAGTTTTGGAACAGCAGGAAATGTAACTGGAGACGGTGCAATTGCTGTAACGTTGAATAAATTATTCAAGAAAGAAGTTCAATAAAAAATAAAATATTAATTCAAAAAAAAAGAGTTCCAAAAAATATTGGAACTCTTTTTCGTTTTAAGAATATTTAAATAAATGAAGAATACATTTTATTAATTAGAAACCAACTCCTCCTGATTGCTCAGATTTGTTTTGTTGAGCTTCTGCACGATTTCGTACTTTTCCACCGAAATTATACGTAAATCCGATGTTCATTGTATGTGCTTCCCAACGGAATTTTCCTGTTGCTCTATCTGGATTATACATTTCTAAACGTCCATAAAATGTTCTGAAAATATCACTTACACGTGCACTCAAACTTGCTTTTCCTCCCATAAATGTGTAACGCGCTCCTAAATCCATACGCCACATATCGCGCATTTCTCCTTGGATAAATTTGTATTTCCCTTGATACATAAAGAAATGTTGTAAACTGATAGCTTTCGAAACTTTGAATGTATTATTCATACGAGCTGTTAAACGATTTGCATCAATCTCGACAAAGTATGGAACTTTAACCCCATTTTCTTCTTTCTCTTGTTGAACAACCATTGTGTTATGTGTATAATCTCCACTGATATTAGATGACCACCATTTTGTTGGCACAAGATTAAATGCTAATTCAAAACCATATGCATCTACTTTATCATAGTTTAGATAATTCTGAATATATGCTCCATAAACTTCTTCGTTTCGTAAAACATTTCTAAAAATATTGTCTTTAATATGTCTGTAAAACACATTCGCAGAAATAGAATTTTTACCAATTCGTTGTAAATATCCAACTTCGAAATTATCTGTATATTCTGGTCTTAATGCTGGATTTCCGATACTTGACATCATTGGTGTCGACCATTCTGGCACTGGAGATAATTGCCCAATTCCTGGGCGATCAATTCTACGGCTATAATTTAATGACACTTGTCCTTTTTCGGTAACATCATATGTTAAGAAAGCTGATGGAAAGAAATCTAATTTATCTTGTTCAATTTTTCCTTCTTCATTTACATTAACAACGAAATCTCCTTTGTCTCTAAACTGTTCTGCACGTAAGCCTAACTGCATTCCAAATTTCCCAAATTTTTGACCATAATTTACATATGCAGAAAAGAAATCTCGTGTAAAATTAAAATCTGTACTTGGATTGTATGTTTCACCTTTTACAATTATTCTTCGGTCTGTTAATAAAATATTATCGTTATCTTCTCTTCTAAATTGTAATCCAGCCTCTATTTTTCCACCATCTTTGATTTGATTCGTATAATCTAAATTAACACGAATGTTATTTGTTCTATCATCACGATCTTCATAATATTTTACTTCATCTGGATAAAAATTATGCATGTTTCGTAAATCTACACTTTTAGCTCTAGAGAAAAATGCGTCCAAAACAATGTTGTGATCTGCTTTATCAAAATCACGTTTGAAATTCAAACTATAATCTTGACTTCTCCAATCTCCATCAAAATTCGAATTATTGGGATAAAACTCTTGTGTTTTGGTATTCACCATATCCGATCCAATTAATCCATTTCCTTTTCCAAACCATTGATTTGTATAAATCGTCAAAGCTGTTTTGTCGTTGATGAACCAATCGAAACCAATTTTACCTGCTTGGCTTTCGTCATTGTTTAAAATATCAATTGCACTTTTGAAATTTGTGTCAAAATTATTTAAAGAGCCATGAAATTCACTTGGACGTTTATTGTAACTATAATTTCCGAAAAAATTGAAAGAACCTGTATTTACATTTGCTGTTAACGAATTATTGAAACGACTTTTCTTCCCTTGCTCATAACCTGTACTCAATGCAACATTGTATCCTTTTTTCTTTCCTTTTACCATCACTATATTGATGATTCCAGATTTTCCGTCCGCCTCATATTTTGCAGAAGGATTAGTAATAATTTCTACACGCTGAATTTGATTCGAAGGAATTTGCTTCAATACTTGCGATGCTGATAAAGATGAAGGCTTTCCATCAATATAAATTTTCACATTTTCATTTCCACGTAACGATAATTCTCCTGTTTGTTGATCAACATTTACAGACGGAATGTTATTCAAAACCGCAGCAGCATCCGCTCCAGAAGAAATTAAATCATTTCCTACTTCTACAACACGTTTGTCTATTTCGTTACGATATTGAGAAACTTCTGCACGAACGAAAGCACCTTTCAATTCTACAGTTTCAGTTTTAGCAGTTTCTAAAATGATGTTACCTAAATTTAACTCACCTCCTTTTACTTCTGCAGTTGTTACAGATTGTTGATAACCAAATTCTGTAATCACCAAACGATAACTTCCGTCTTCTAAATCTGGAATCTCGAATGTTCCGTCTGCGTTCGCATACACTTCATCGAATAATTCTTTTGAATCTGCTTTATAAATCTGAATCGCAGCCATACCAACCGCTTCATTTTTTGCATTTTCAATCTTTCCTTTCACAGGATGTTGTTCCTGCGAGAATCCGTAAATAGAGCAAACGGAGAAAAGAATAGCTAAAGTAAATTTGTTTAATTTCATAGTTAATATTTTTTAACAGTACTATGTTTTACATAATACATAGTAAGAGTTGTCCGTACTTTTTCCTAATTAGACGTTTTAAAAAATGTTTTGTTACAAAATTTTTAAACTTTTTTTTAAATTTTAAAGTACTATGTTTTACATAATAGGTAAACCCAATTGTTGGATGATTTTATTAATAAGACGCAACAACTTCAAAAATGTTACAAGAATTTTTAATTTTTTTTTAAAATTTTTTTCCTCGGCTGAAAAACTTACATTTATCATTCAATTAATATTAATCAAAAAATTGCTAAAACATTGAGTTCAATTGTCATATTAGGTGCAGGAAATGTTGCGTTTCACTTAACTCGTGCATTAATCGAAAACACTTGCAATGTTCGACAAATTTTCAATAGAACATTAGAACATGCTAGAGAAATCGGAGAAGCAAATAGAATTTCGTATACTGATAAAATTTCTGAAATAGAAAAAGCAGACATTTATATTATTGCAAGTGCCGATTCTGGAATCGAAGAATTCTCTCATTATATTCCGTATGATGATGTTTTGGTTGTTCATACTTCTGGATCGTCTCCTATGTCTGTTCTGAAAGGCGATTACCGAAAAGGCGTTTTTTATCCATTGCAAACTTTTTCGAAAGAAAGAACAATGCGTTATGATAATATTCCATTTTTCATCGAAGCAGAAAATCCTGAAGATTTGAAAAAATTGAATGAATTAGGAAATCGTATTTCAAACGAAGTTCACAAACTAAATTTTGCAAGTAGAATGCAAGTTCATATGACAGGTGTTTGGGCAAATAATTTTGTCAATCATTTATATTATATCGCTGGAAATATTTGTGAACAAAACAATGTTCCGTTCGATGTTTTGTTGCCTCTTATACAAGAAACAGCAAATAAAGTGATCGAAATGAGTCCTAAAGATGCGCAAACTGGTCCAGCAAAACGTGGAGATCAAGTCATTATTGATCGTCATTTAGAGGCCTTACAAGATGATTCGAGATTATTACAGATTTACCAAATATTGACAGATTCAATCAAACGAGTTTACGAAAAATGATAAGTTATAAAGAAAAACTAAATAACATTAAAACCGTTATTTTAGATGTAGATGGAGTTTTGACAGATGGAAATTTAATTTTATTACCAACTGGCGAAATGGTGAGAACAATGAATACACGTGATGGTTATGCGATGCAATTAGCCATCAAACAAGGAATTCGTATTGCGGTGATTACAGGCGGAAGAGATGAAGCTGTTGTAAATCGTTTAAAATATTTAGGCTTAACTGATATTTATGTAAACAAACGTGATAAAGTAGAAGCTTTCGAAGATTTACTTTTTTCTTATGGATTAGATCCTGATGAAATTGCTTATATGGGCGATGATTATCCAGATTTAGCTGTGATGAATTTAGTTGGATTATCAGCTTGTCCTAACGATGCTTGTATGGATGTACGCAAAGCTTCAGAATATATTTCGCCAGAAAATGGAGGGAAAGGTTGCGTTCGCGATTTATTAGAACAAATTTTGAAAGTTCAAAACAAGTGGTATAATGCAGAAGAAATTGCTTCTGTATAAAAGAATTTGAAATGTTATTAACAGAAAAACTAAAAGATACCAATATCATTTTGGCATCACAATCGCCAAGAAGAAAAGAACTTTTAGCTGGATTAGGATTGCAATTTTCGACAATTTCATTGGATATTGACGAAACATTTGATCGCAACGAATTCAAGAAAGAACAAATCACCGAATATCTTTCCGCTAAAAAAGCAAAAGCTTATACAGATATTCAACCAAATGATTTGATTATTACGTCGGATACAACTGTTTGGGTGGATGATGATTCGTTAGAAAAAGCTTCGAATAGAGAAGAAGCGTACGAAATGATTAAAAAATTAAGCGGAAAAACACATTCTGTTTATACATCAGTTACAATTCGTTCTTTAGAAAAAGAAGTTACTTTTTCAGACGAAACGCAAGTTACTTTCGCAGATTTAACAGATGAAGAAATTTATTTCTACATTGATAATTACAAACCTTTCGATAAAGCGGGCGCTTATGGAGTTCAGGAATGGATTGGTTACATTGGTGTGGAGAATATGAATGGAAGTTATTTCAATGTAATGGGACTTCCAACGCACAAACTATATAAAGAATTAGTAAAATTCTAAACATATAATCCAGCTCCGGCTGGATTTTTTTATTCTACAATTATCGTATTTTTGTTTTTCTAAAAAATCAATTTTATGAAGGTCGGTTTATATTTTGGATCATTCAATCCTATTCATGTCGGACATTTAATTATTGCCAATCATTTTCAACAATTCACCGATTTAGATCAGGTTTGGTTTGTGGTTTCGCCTCAAAATCCATTGAAGAAAAAAAGTTCTTTAGCAAATGAATATGATCGATTAGAAATGGTAGAATTAGCGATTAAAGATTATCCTAATCTTCGTGCTTCTAACATCGAATTTACGTTACCGAAACCTTCTTACACGATTGATACCTTAATTCATCTGAACGAAAAATTTCCTGAGCATGACTTTGCGTTGATTATGGGTTCTGATAATTTGGATGGAATTTCGAAATGGAAAAACGCTGAGATTTTAATGCGCGATTATCAATTGTATGTTTATCCGCGTCCTGGTTATTCGCAAAAAGAAAATTTGGATAATGTAGAAATGGTTGAAGCGCCTTTGATGGAAATTTCTTCTACATTTATTCGAAATGCAATAAAAGATGAAAAAAATATAAAACCTATGTTACCTCCAAAAGTTTGGGAATATTTGGATGGAAGTAATTTGTATGGATGATTTTAATTTGGAAATTTGAAGATTATGATTTGGATTAATTTTAGTAATTTGGTATAAAACTATATGTCTAAATTCATTTCGATTTTATTACTCATATTTTTATCATCTTGTCAAACTCAAGATAAATTATATTATAATTTTTATAAACTCAATACAAATTCATTTGAAAAAAACGCATCAAGTAAATATCAAAATATAATTTATATTCGTTCATTTTATAATAATGTAGTTAAAAAAAAGGTAAATGGATTTAAAAGTCTTACCTATAATTATTCAACAAAAGAAAAAACATACATTAAAACAGAAAAATATAATCGAAAAAAATTTGAAACTTCTAATATTGAATTAACAAATTTCAAAGAATTTGACTTCATATTAGAAAATTATTTAAATGGGAATATTGAATATTTGCAATCTTTACAAGATTCTTTTATTAGTGCTGAGATGGGATCTTACTTCTATATTTTTGATTTTGGAAATAAAAAAGTCTTCAAAATAAATGCAATAATTTTTGACTCCAACAATAATTTAATTCAACACCATGACAAAACAAGCTACTATAAATAATTTAGAAGAATTAGTTCATTTATTTGATGCGTATCGTCAATTTTATGATAAGGAATCTGATGTAAAAGCAGCGGAAAAATTTCTAGAAGCAAGAATTGTAAATGACGAATCGGTTATCTTTTTAGCCTATAATAAAGACGAAAAAGCAGTTGGTTTCGTACAATTATTTCCTTCATTTTCATCTACTCGAATGAAACGTTTCTGGATTTTGAATGATTTATTTGTTTCACCAGAATTTCGCGGACAAGGTTTTTCAAGAGAATTGATAGAAGAAGCAAAAAATCTGTGTCGCAAAACAGATGCTTGTGCAATGTTGTTAGAAACAAGTGTTACGAATGATATTGGAAATTCATTATATCCAAGTGCTGGATTTCAATTGCGTGATGATGCAAATTTTTATGAATGGGAAGTTTAACCAAATTGACGTTTCAATTCGTAGATAATATCTTCTAAACCATTTAGTTTTATTTCGTAAACAGTGGATAAAAGAATTCCTAATTTCCCTTTCGGAAAACCACCTTTACCAACAAACCATTCCAAATAAGAAACAGGTAAATCGCACAACAATCGCCCTTCGTATTTACCGAAAGGCATTTTAGTTGTGACAATTTCTTTTAATATTTCGGGACGAAATCCTTCCATTATTTTGTTACAGTTCCTTTGTACGTTGACATTCCATCTTTGAAATTCTTCGCATTTTTGAAACCTTTTTCTTGCATTTTTTCTGTTGCTAATTTTGCTCTAACACCAGATTTGCAATAAATGAAATAATTCTTTTTTGTATCTAATTTCTGAATTTCTTCTTCGAAATTTGGATTTTTCACGTCTATATTTACCGCTCCAGGAACATGACCTTCAGCAAACTCTTTAGGTGTACGAACGTCTAACAAAACATTCTTTTTACTCTTGAAATTAATTTCATTTACATTATCTAATGTCGAAGTTATTTCTTCTATTTTCGCTTCTTTTCCTTCTAAACTTGACGAATTGCTTGCACAAGAACCTAAAAAAAGTGTTCCTGCAATCATTGCAACTCCTAAAATTTTATTTACCATTATATTGATTCATTGTATTACCTAATCCTTGAAAAATAAACGACAAAACTGCATCAGCAGCCAAATTTAATCGTTCATTCATTTTTTCATTTTCTTCTGCCGACCAATCGCCTAACACATAATCCACTTGTTTTCCTTCCGAAAACTCGTTTCCTACACCAAAGCGTAATCGCGCATAATTTTGTCCGCCAACTTTATTCTGAATATCCTTCAAACCATTGTGTCCTCCATCGCTACCTTTTCCACGCATACGAATTGTTCCGAAAGGCAAGTTCAAATCATCTGTAATGACAAAAATATTTTCTAGCGAAATATTTTCTTTTTTCATCCAAAAACGAACCGCATCCCCACTCAAATTCATGTATGTATTTGGTTTTAACAACGTAACTGGACGCGCTTTATATTTAAACTGTGCTACTTCACCAAAATTTGATGGTGAAAATTTAGCATCAACTTTTTTAGCAACTTCTTCAACAACCTTGAAACCAATATTATGACGAGTATTTTCGTATTGAGCACCAATATTACCAAGCCCAATAATCAGATATTTTTGCATGAAACAAAATTACATCTTTTTGCAATGATTAGAAATAAATATTTACCTTTGCTTTAAAGTCTACTGAATTGGTATAGATTTTGTAAATACATGAAATCGATAAAAAATTATCATGAGAAAAATAATTAGCGTTTTAATATTATTTGTCGGAATTAATGCATTTTCGCAAAAAATTCCGTCAGTAATGAAAACTGAATTTCCCGCAACAGCTTTGCAAGATAGCGTAGTTGATTTAGAAGGAAATTCGGCAACCATCGAAAAAGTTTTTTCGAACTATAAAGGAAAAATTGTCTTGTTGGATTTATGGGCAACTTGGTGTGGAGATTGTATCAAAAACATGCCAGCTTTGAAATCTTTGCACGAAAAAAATCCTGACGTAACCTTTGTTTACCTTTCAATGGACAAGAATGAGGAAGCTTGGAAAAATGGTATTAAAAAATATCAGATTGAAGGTCAACACTTTTACTTAGGAAACAACTGGAAAGGCAATTTTGGCACAGGGATTGATTTAAATTGGATACCAAGATATTTGGTTCTTGATCAAAATGGAAAAATTGCAGATTATTACAGTGTGAAAGCTGATGATCCTAAAGTTCAAGAAACAATTGATCGTTTAAGAAATAAATAGTTTATAGTTTACCAACCAAATGGTGATTGAAATTGAAAAATCAATCACCATTTTCTTTTATTAATCATTAGAAATCAATATCTTTCATAGAATAAAAATAAATATTCTATAATTTTTTATAGATCATTTTTTGTATCAAACTTTTAGTTATTATTGCATTGATTTTAATACCCTTTTTATTTATATGAAAATATGCTTCGTAATGTATCCTTGGGACAAGGTTGAACCAGGAAAAGACACCACTATGCGAATTATTAAAGAATGCGTAGATCGTGGATTTGAAGTATCCTATTTAACAAAAAAAGATATCTCTATTGCCAAAGGCAAAGTTGTAGGAAACTGCAAAAAGATGATAACTACAGAAACAAATGATTGTGTTGAATTTTATCACACCATGAAATTTGAAAGTAGTATAAAAGATTTGACCGAATTTGACATAATTTTTATGAGAGCCGATCCACCAATTGATCCGCTTTTGTTGAATATGTTAGAATTAATCGAAGATAAAGTTTTCTTCGTGAATAAAATTTCGGGATTACGTAAAGCAAATAATAAAATATACGCCGCATCTTTTGATGATGGTCTAGAAACAATTGTTCCTCAAACACTTATTACAAAAGATATTGATTTGATAAAATCGTTTGTAGAAGAAAATAATTTCGAGAAATTTATCATCAAACCTTTAGACGGAATGGGTGGTAAAGGTGTTATACTTTTCGAACGAAAAAATATTGGTAACTTAAGCTCGATTTGCGATTTTTATATCAATCATACCGGATATTCTCAGCCTATTATTTGTCAAAATTATATAGAAGGTGCAGAAAAAGGTGATGTTCGCGCCATTGTGATTAATGGTGAACCGATTGGTGCAATTATGCGTGTTCCTGCAGAAGGTGACCACCGTTCTAATATTTCGGCTGGTGGTTCTGCGATTAGACATGATATGAGTGAACATGAGTTAGATTTATGCCGTAAAATAGGAAAACAATTAAATGAAGATGGAATTTATTTTTGTGGTATCGATTTGATTAACGGAAAAATGGTTGAGCTAAATGTAGTAAGTCCTGGAGGAATTGTTCCTCACAATAATGTAAACAATAACAACAAAATTCAGAAACAAATCGTGTCGATGTTATTGGAGAAATATAAAGAATTTAAAGCATGAAATCCATAAGTATACAGCAAATTTTAGAGAATATTGAGAACGAAATTGTATTTGAAGCTTATGCAGAAGACGAATCATTCAAAATAAAAATCGACGAATACATTCCTTACGTTTGTGCTGCCATTCATGATGGTGGACAAATGCGCGAAGATATTCGCGAAAAATGTTTATTAAGCAATTATGAACGTTGGTACGAGGAAGATCCGCATACTGCTGAGTTTGTAGAAACTTTTCCAATCTTAATTCAAGGTTGTGATTCTCGATTTGAATACGATCTAAATCGTGGTCCAGAAACTGCTGTGTACGAAGAAGCTTGGGGAAAACAGGTTTGGAAAGAGCCTTTGTCGGTTTCTCAAAAACAAAAAAGTATTGCAAAACATCACGCTTTTTATGAAGTTTTAGAAGCTTTAATCAACAAGCTTGAAACTAAATTTAAGTCATGCTTGGTTTATGATATTCATTCGTACAATTGGAAACGCTGGGATCGTCCGGTTCCTGTGTTCAACATTGGTGCGGAACGAGTTGATAACGAACGTTACGGAAATTATGTAGAAAGTTGGCGCGATGAATTGGCAAATATTGAGTTAGAAAATATTCACAATTATTCGGCGATTAACGATGTATTTTATGGACGAGGATATTTGTTAGAATTTGTTACAAATCGATTCAAAAATACGTTGGTTTTAGCGACAGAAGTTTCGAAAATTTATTGTGATGAATTAACTGGAGAATCTTTTCCGGAGATTATTAACCAAATAAAAGAAGGTTTCAAATCGGCAATTCTTAACCATGCTTATGAGTTTGTAAAAACAGAAACGACGTACAAAGTAGGTTCTAAGCAAGTAAATATTTTGCACAATGAATTAGAATCTGACTTGGTTAAAATTGATAAACAATTGTATCAATTGGTTCAGAATTTTGAATTGTTAAGTGTTATCAATCCGATTAATTTAGAATTTGAAAAGAAGAAATTCTTAGCTTCAAAATATACATACGAACCACAATTTAAGTACAATCCGCTTAACATTGATCCATTTGAATTTAAACGAAAATTATCGAATATTAAAGTCGAAAAAATCAATGATATTAGTATTCAAAATATGTATGTTAACACGATTAACGCTTATTTTGATAAGGTCGATTTATTAGCCAATCTTGGTACGGATAAATTTTTATACAATTCGTTGCGTTATTTTGGCGAACCATCTAAAAAAGATATCGAAAATGCGAACTTTATCCTTTATTGTCCTGAATTTAGAATGGATAAACAAGGAAATTATACAGAGGAAGAAGTGGTTAATCTTTTTAGAAATGCTACGAATGATTATGGTTTCAAATTTGACATCGAAGTTTCGGATGATATCGCATCAAAAGCACTTGTAATCAATAGCAAGAGAAAAGTTGTGATTAAACGTGGCGTTAAGTTTGATAAACGTTTTACAAATGGTTTAATTGAGCACGAAATTGGAGTTCACATGGTGACAACGATGAACGCGTTGGATCAACCATTAAAAATCTTTAGTATTGGTTTACCTGTAAATACATTAACGCAAGAAGGTTTAGCGATTTTAAGTGAATATTATTCTGATTCTATTAATCATAGCCGACTAAGAGAACTTGGTTTACGCGTTATGGCAGTTCATATGTTAACAAGCGGAAAATCGTTCAATGAAACGTTTATGGTTTTGATGGAAGAATACAAAATGAAACCAGAAGATGCATTTTATCTGACAACTCGCGTTTATCGTGGTGGTGGTTTTACAAAAGATGCACTTTACTTGAAAGGTTTGAAAACGATTTTGAATTATGTTGATCAAGGACGTTCTTTGGATAATTTATTGATTGGAAAAACTTCAGTTGAATACATTGATACAATTGACGAATTAGTTGAGCGTAAAATGATTAATAAACCAAAATATCATACCAAAATTTTCAAAAAACATCTTGAAAATCCAGAAATCAACCCTATTTTACAATATATTTTTAACGGAATAAAAGATTAAAAAATAAAAACCCACTCAAATTTGAGTGGGTTTTGTGATTAATTCTCTTTCTCAATTCTTTTATCAAAATAGAATAATACAATTCCTAATGCAATAATACCTAAACCAAATAAACTTTCTTTTGGTTTTTGCATCAAAACGAAATAACAGATGTATAAACTAAATGCTAAAAATATCGCAGGTAAAACATAAAAGAATTTACTTTTGATAATGGTTAATTGATCTTGTTTGATAAAGAACGCTGTACAAACTGCTAATGTTGCTAAAATTTGTAAAACAAACGATGTATAGGTAAAAATTACTTCAAAATCTCCTGAAAAAATAAGCAAAATACTAATTGCTGAATGCACCCAAATTGCACGAACCGGAATTCTATTTTTGTTCTCTTTCGCCATAAAATTCCACAATTTATTTTCGCGCGCTGTGGCTTGCGTCAAGCGAGAACCAATCCATAAATAACCGCTAATCGTCGCAATCAATTGCAAAGCAATAAAACAACTCACCCATTTCACATTATTTCCAAGTATATTGCCGAACGAAATATTCGCCACATTTTCTTGTCCAGCCAAAGCTACTGATGATGCATGTTTTAAGAAAACATAATTTAGCAAAACATAAGAAATCGTTACAAAAATAACGCCTATAAATAATGCTTTTGGTAAGTTTCGTTTTAGTTGTTCAATTTCTTCTACGATATATGAAGCCGAATTCCAACCTGTATATGCGAAAGTGACATAAACCAAAGAAGTCGCAAATGCTGGAAGTAACAATTCATTTTTCCAAGTCGTATCAAAAACTACCGCATTTGGCTCAATTGCTGAAGCAAAATAAAAACCTAAAGCAATTAAAACAACAATAAATACAACTTTTAGAATAGTAAAAATATTCTGAAATTTACTACTCAAATTTAGACTGAATGATTGAAAAACTGCGACTATCAAAATCATGGCTATTGCAAATTCTTTTCCTAAATCAAACCCGAAAACATTCAAGTATTTCCCCATTGCCAAGGCCGCTAAAGAAATCGGCGCTGAGAAACCAACGAATAAAGAAATCCAACTTGATAAATAACCAAAAACAGGATGAAATGTGCGAGATAAGTAAATATAATCTCCTCCTGATTGTTTAAATTTTGAAGCTAACTCCGAATAAATAAATGCGCCAATCAACGCTAACAATCCTCCTATTGCCCACAATAATAAGATAGAAGTTGTATTTTTTAAATCAGAAATTTGATAACCCAAACTGGTAAAAACACCTGTTCCGATCATATTCGAAATCACTAAAGCTGTTGCGGTTTTCCAACCAATTTTTGAATGTGCCATACACAAAAAAAGTGTCAATTGAATGTTTGAATTTACATTAAAATTGACACTTAGAATATTTTATTATTGATTAAAATTTAAAACTTGCACGCGCAAAATAATACGCTCCTGTCATCCCCATTTGAACTGGCGCATACGGAAAAACTCCATAATAAGAATTCTCGTAAACTTGCTTGTCTGGGAAAACATCAAACAAATTATTTGCACCAATTGTAAAGTTGAAATTCTTTGTAATATCATAACCAATTGAAGCATCCGTCACCACTTTTCCCGTGTGTTCTTGGATACTTCCCCAAGGATATCCATCTTTTGTCACTTTTCCGAAATACGTGTTACGCACCATAAAATTGAATCCAGAAATTGCATAATTCAATCCTAAAGTTGCTTTTGTTTTTGGACTTAATGATTCGATAATATTGACTTGATCAGGGCCAAAAAATTCTTCCGTTGGAATTGTTAAAGCTGTTGGAAAATGATAACCGACAATCTTTGTTTCATTGATATTTCCTGATAAACTTGCATTCAATTTTCCTCGACCTAAACGTGTATCATAGGAAATCACTAAATCCAAACCTTTGGTTTCTGTATCAATTGCATTCGTAAAAATACGCGCTGTCGCTACATTATATTTTTCTAAAGCAGGATCTGTGATATCAGAAGTTAAGACAATTCGGTCATCAACTTTTATAAAATATCCATCCAATGTGATGAATAATTTTGAAGTCGGACGAAATGTTAAACCTAAACTTGCATTGATTGATTTTTCTTCTTTCAATTTATCCAAACCAATTTCTCTCGACAATTCAGACTCATTTTGGATAATTCCTTTTGTAACCAAAACTTGATCTCCATTATCATTCAAGAATAAATCGGTATACGAATTACTGAAATATTTTTGTTGTAAAGAAGGTGCTCTAAATCCTGTCGAAATCGCTCCACGAACCGAATATCCTTTTGCGTATTCATATCGCATCGCTAATTTTCCGTTGACTGTACTTCCAAAATCTGAGTAATTTTCAAATCGTCCAGCTAAATCAGCCATAAAATCTCCAAATTTCAATTCTCCATCTACATAAACCGCAACTGAGTGACGATCACCTTTTACAGCATTTAATTGAGAAAATCCTACAAAAGATTCAGATCCAGAACCTGCGTAAGAAGCTTCATCTCCAGCTTCTATTTTATATTGTTCAAAACGATATTCTCCACCAAACGCTAAACTAACATTTTGGTTGATTCGTTTTGAAAAATCTAAATTGACTGTATTTTGCAAAAATTGATGTTTCCCTGCGTAAAAATCGGTTGGAGAATTTAAGCCCAAAGATTGATTAATTGAATTTTCTAAATCATATTTGAATGAATTTAAACCAAAAGTATTGCTCAAGTCAACTTTCCATCCATCATATGAATAACGCAATCCTGTCGAATTTGAATAATCATTTATATTAGATTTTAACGTTGCTTGAAAACCATTTGGATAAATTTTTAACGCATCTTCCGACAATTCGCTTGGTAATCTTCTAAAACCAAATCCATTACCTTGGCGCAACGAAACGCCTCCAAATGAATAAAAATCTAATCGATCATTAATCGCCGTTTCAGCATTTATAAAAAATTGTTGATTTTTGATTGCCGCATCTCCAATTTGAAATCTAAAATCTTTTCTCGTAAGTCCTAAAGAAGCAATTTTAGCGTCATCTGCAGCTCTTGCTGCATCTGGATCATCTGCAAAATCGTATGCAAAATTATCTCCAAAAATATCTAAATTATGATCTTTTGAACGATTTGTTTTCTTACGCTCACTTACAACTGCCGAAAAAACAATTGAGCCTGATTGTCCTAATTTCGTTGCATAACTTCCGTTAAAATTATACGTTTCTCCATCATTTCGAGAGGTCTGACCATACGTCAAAGAAGCGTCTCCACCTGGTTTAGATTTCAAAACAATATTTACAACTCCCGAAATCGCATCAGAACCATATTGCGCAGCCGCACCATCACGTAAAACTTCAATTTTATCAATTGCAGAAATCGGAATTGCGCCTAAATCTGTTCCAACAGAACCATTTCCTACTGTATTTTGATAATTCACTAAGGAAGTTGTGTGACGACGTTTTCCATTAATCAAAACCAAAACCTGATCTGGTCCCATTCCACGCAATGTTACAGGATCGATATGCTCCGTTCCATCTGCAGATGATTGACGAACAGAATTAAAAGAAGGAATAACCACATTCAAAATATCATTCACACTCAATTGAGGAGAAGACGTTTTTAATTTCTCAACATCAATAATATCGACAGGAACAGACGAATTAACCACCGTTCTTTCTGATGTACGACCACCAATTAAAATAACTTCGTTAAGGTTTGTTTCCTCCTTTTCAACTTCTTGAGCGAAAAGTGTAGCTGCGCAAATAAATGCGAATGAAGCAAGTAAAAATTTGTTTCTTTTCATTTTTAATTTTCATAAAACTTTCAAGAAACCAACAGATTAAAGTGAAATACTTTTACTCATCTTTCCCTCTAATAGGTTGGATTTAGCACCTTAGATTATAAGTCATCTGGTTGCTAAGGTTTCACAGGGCCAATCCCTCCACCTTTCTTGATAAGTTATGCAAAGGTAATGTTAAAAAATGAAAATGCAATTAATACTCTATCAATTTTATAGAGTTATTGAATTAACAACGAAATATCCAATTCTTGGCTTTCGTCTAAATTCATCATCGCATTGATTCGTTTGAATGATTTAAAATTAACTAAATCTGAAACTTTTATATTTTTCTGAATGATCTCGCTTGATTGTAACAAAACTTCTCGCATTGTTCCTTTCAATAGAAAAGTTCGTGGCGTGATCCATTGAGAACCGTCAAAAAAAACAATATTCGAATAAATACAATCGGTAATATAATTTGATTTCACCAAGACCAAATCATCTGTTTTTGATTCTTTTAAATATTCATCAAAAAACCAACGATCTAAATATTTGTATGAATAATCAATTTTATTTTCGATTTCAAAAAGTTGAATACTTTCAATTGGTTTGATTTGATACGGTTGAAATTCTACCGATTGAATTTCTCGATCATATACAATTTTAACTTTATATTTTTCAACCGTTAAATCTGTTGGAAACTTAATAATTTCGTCTAATAAAATCGGATTGATTTCAGTAAAATTATCATTTCTTGTTCGATCAAATCTCGCTTGATGAAATTCTAAATTTCGAAGTTGTTTGTTTACACAACAAATCGATTCAATAAATTGGAACATATACTTTTTGTATTAATTCTTCGTACTCTGCTTTTGCCTTACTTTTTGCTGTTACTCCTCCTCCACTCTTGAAAAATAATTCACCTTGATTATTTTCGATGAAACGAATCATCACAGCACTATCAAGATTTTCGCCATCAAAAACACCAAAAACTCCTGTATAAAAATTTCGATGATACTTCTCGGCTTCTAAAATAATTTCAACGGTTTTCTTTTTGGGCGCACCGCAAATAGAACCAGCAGGTAAAAGTTTATCGAAAATCGTTCCTAAGTTTTGGTAATAATCATCATTCAAATCACCTTTTATCTCAGAACTTACTTGCAAAAGTGTTGCATCATTTGTCTTCACCTCATCCATGTAGCGATAATTTGTTACCTCAACATTTTCTGAAACAAGACTCAAATCATTTCTAATTAAATCGACAATTGTAGCATGTTCGGCAGCTTCTTTTTCATCATTCAAAATGAGTTGTTTTGCATTTGGAATCGAAGCATCAATGGTTCCTTTCATTGGATTTGAAAAGATTTTTTGATCTTCAATTTTCACAAAACGTTCGGGAGAAAAACAAACAAATTCGTCTTTATATTTCAATTTATATTTTGCTTCAGAAAACTGAAAAATTTCATTCAAAGACAAATCAGTTTCAATTTTTGTTGGAAGCGTTAAATTCGTTAAATATGAATTTCCAAACAAAAGATTATCGTGAACATAATTGAATTTTGGCAAATATTCGTCAAAGGAAATCGGGAATTTATTGAATTTAAAATCTTTCTGAAAAGATTCTTTTTTTGGCGAATCTATTTCAAATTTTATCTCATCAGGTAATTCATTTAACGGAATTACTTCTCCATTTTCTTTCAAAAAATCGATCATAAAAAAAAAGGGAACTTTTGCAGCTCCCAATTCATTCATTTTCGTAAAAATCGAATGCTTTGCTAACATTCGATAAAATTAATATTATTCTTGGTTTGTACCAAGTAGATCAATTTCTGTTTTTTCATCATCTGTCAAAATCATATCTTTTAACATAAAATAAACCATCATATAGCCAATTGGATAAGTTGCTAACACACCCACATAACAAGCAATAGCTCCTATTGAAGCAACCAGACTAACAACAATAGCTATTAGAACCATCCACCAAAAATTCTTTTTTACGATTGCATAAGAAGTTTTCATTGCGTCAATAGCGCTCATATTTCCATAATGAATAAGATACGGAGCCAGATAAATACACGCTTGTAAGAACAATAAAAATACTGTCGCCACTAAGATGTATAACATACCAAAAAGCGATGAACCAATCATTAATGCTGAGTTTACATTTTCGGGATCATTAAACATAAGTGGTAAAAAAGAAAAAATAATGTATGGTAACATTACAACTATTGCAACTCCCATTACGATAAGTGTTAAAAGGAAATAGCTTCCTATATTTTTGAAACCTCCAAAAAAGTCACCTAGTTCTAATGACATTTTGTTTTCGGCACGTTCTGCTCCAATCATAAATCCCATTATAAGTGGATACATCACAAAAAGCAATCCGATTATAGTGAAGGAAGTAAACATATAAACAATAGCTGCAACAAGAGCATAAATAACAAATGGCTGCCAATTATTTTGGAAAAGTTCTAATGATTGATTGAAATATTTTCCGATATCAAATTGGAATTTATTGTTTTTGTAATACTCAATTTTGTTGTAATCTAATGTTTTCATCTTAACGTTGGTTTAATTGAAATTAATGTAAATTTGCTTGATTAGTAGAATAAAATTAATAATTGTTACAACATGAATGCAAACGATTTATTATCAATCATAAAAAATAGACGCTCTATATTTCCTCCGCAATACAATCAAGAAGAAATTACGCGCGAAGAATTGAATCAAATTTTTGAGGCAGCAAATTGGGCGCCATCTCATAAAAAAACAGAACCTTGGCGTTTTGTTGTTTTAGAAGGACCTGCAAAAGACCGTTTCCGCGAATACGTAAAGCGTGTTTATGTGCAAGGAACGCCAACAGATCAATTGAGCGACAGAAAAATAAATGCATTAATTGAGAAATGTGATAAGTCGAATAAAATTGTATTAATCAATTTTATCAACACAGAAAAAAATCCTGAATGGGAAGAATTAGCTGCAACTTCTATGGCTGTTCAGAATATGTGGTTAATGGCAAGTGCGCTAAAGATTGGTGCATATTGGTCTTCTCCAGCAAACATTATCGCCAATGTTGATGAGTTTACAACTATGGAAGAAGGCGAAAAATGTGTTGGTGTTTTCTATATGGGAAAAATTGAAGGAGATTCTCCAGAAGCTGTTCGTCAACCAATCGAAGATAAAGTGAGATTTTTAGAGTATTAAAAACTCTTTAGAAAATAATTTGAAAAAGACTACTATTTTTAAGTGGTCTTTTTTATTAAATAGAAAATCAACTCTTTATGATTTTTGTATATTTGATAAAACACTTTAATATGAAATATATGAAATCGATTTTTAACTACTTATTAGTTGTAATCTCTATTAGTTTTTTGACATCCTGCAAAAACTCTAATCCCGTTGTTTACGACGATCCAATTCCGAAACACGAAACATTTACAATTGATTCTAAAATTTTGAATGAAAAGCGAATTATTAATGTTTGGGTTCCTAAATCTCAAGATTCATTATACGTTTTGTATATGCCAGATGGCGGAACAAAAGAGGATTTTCCACATATTGCAAACACATTGGATAGCTTAATTACTTCGAAAAAAATAAAACCGGTTATTTTAGTTGGAATAGAAAACATACAACGTCGCAAAGATTTGAGTCCGCCAACCGAAAACGAAGAAGATAAAAAAATAGCCGATGTTGTGGGAGGTTCGAATGAATTTAGAAGTTTTATCAAGGATGAATTATTTCCTGAAATCACGAAAAAGTATCGCACTCAATCCCAAAAAGGAATTATTGGCGAATCCTTGGCTGGATTATTTATCATGGAAACTTTTCTGAAACAACCAGAAATGTTTGATTATTATATTGCAATTGATCCTTCACTTTGGTGGAACGATCACAAAATGTTATTGAATTCAAAAAATGATTTAGCTAAATTTCCTTCAACTCCAAAAAAGTTATGGTTTGCAGGATCTGGAGCAAGTGATATTTTACCTTATACAGATGATTTGAAGAATATTTTGACGCAAGAAAAACTTCCAAATCTACAATGGAATTATTCTCCAGAACCGAAAGAAGAACATGCTACAATTTACAGAGCAACTAAAGAAAAAGCATTGATTTGGAGTATTGGTAAATAAAATTTATCTGATAAATAAAAAACCCTCACTTCAAATGAAGTGAGGGTTTTTTATGCGATTCGTTTCCCTAAAATAGTTAAACTTCTTTCTATTCCGTCTAAAATTGCAATATTGGGATAATTTCCCCAATCTTCGAAACCAAAATGCTTGAATAATTTCAAGCTCGGTTCATTATGCGAAAAAATAAAACCTAAAATCGTTTTGATTCCAAATTCTGGTGCTTTCGTAATGCTATATTCCAACACTTGTTTTCCTAAACCTTTTCCACGTTGCATAGCATCTAAATAAATGCTAATTTCTACAGTTGCATCATAAGCTGGTCTTCCATAAAAAGATTGAAAACTTACCCAACCTACAATGTCTTTCGATTCATTTTCTACAACCCAAAGTGGTCTTTTTTCAGGTGAATGTTCTTCGAACCATTTTACTTTACTTTCAACTGAAACTGGTTCTGTATCGGCAGTTACTAATCGCGAAGCTATTGTAGAATTATAAATTTCTGTTATTTTTTCTAAATCGCTTCGTTTAGCATCTCTGTATGTTAACATCTAAATTTTTAAATTTTATTCTCTGTTTGATTTTAAAAAGGAATATTCTTTTTCATCGCCATCATATAGCCCAAATGCATTGCTTCGTGAATATTGTTGTACAAAATTGCATCTTCAATCGATTCTAACGTCATACCAAAACTTGTTTTATATGATCGATAATACGATAGTTTTTCCGAACGATAATCCTTGAACATCTGCATTGGTGTACTTTCCAACATTTCCTTCAATTCTGTCACATCTTCTTCCGTTACTTCCGTATTTCCGATTGTTCCTTTTTTATACTTCTGAATAAACTGAATATCGACCAACATCCTATTATCGGTTAAATAATAATGGATCAATTGCTGTGTTGCCAAAACGTGAGCCGCATTCCAAAACAAATTGTTTTTATAGCCAACAGGTATATAAAGTAGTTGTTTCAGAGAGTGTTGTTCAAGCTCATCAATAATCTGTTTTCTTATATTCGTCAGATAAATAATATGCTCTTCCATAGTCAGATTTAAAGTTTAAATATACATCAAATTAAGTCTATTTATCAAATTATAAAGCAAAACAATTAAAATCACGTTTTTAGATTATTTAAAGTCTTTGATTCTTCGTAATTTTGTCTCATTAAAATTAAAAGATGGCTTACACAAGAGATCAAATATATCAAGTATTAGAAGAATTAGGTATTCGCAATTGGATGCGTAACGCTCAAGTGATGGGAAATGATATTATATTGGATATTGTTTCTCCTTCGCCTGCAATGCACGAACGCAAGCGTTTGGAAATTGCGTTGAAAAATGCATTTAAAGAAAATTTACCTGAGTCAAATCTTAAACTTAACATTTCTGTTGAAGTTGAAGAAAAAAATCCGAACGAAATCAAAGGTTCTGAATTGCCAGGTGTTAAAAATATTATCGCTGTAGCATCAGGTAAAGGTGGTGTTGGTAAATCTACTGTTTCATCAAACTTAGCAATAAGTTTAGCAAACATGGGATTCAAGGTAGGTTTATTAGATGCTGATATCTACGGACCTTCTATGCCAATTATGTTCGATTGTCAAGATGCCCGTCCATATTCTGTAGAAGTTAATGGAAAGACGAAAATAAAACCAGTAGAAGCTTACGGAATCAAGTTATTATCAATTGGATTCTTTGCTGATACAGATCAAGCAATTGTTTGGAGAGGACCGATGGCTGCAAAAGCTTTGAATCAAATGATTCGTGATGCGCATTGGGGAGAATTAGATTTCTTATTAATCGACTTACCTCCAGGAACAGGTGACATTCATTTATCTATCGTTCAACAAGTTCCAATTACAGGAGCTGTTGTAGTTTCTACGCCTCAAAATATTGCATTAGCAGATGCAAAAAAAGGAGTTGGAATGTTCCAAATGGAAGCGATTAATGTTCCAGTTTTAGGAATTGTAGAAAATATGGCGTATTTTACACCAGAAGAATTACCTAACAACAAATATTATATCTTTGGACAAAATGGTGCAAAGAACTTAGCAGAACAAATTGGTGTTCCTTTCTTAGGCGAAATTCCAATTGTACAATCTATTCGCGAAGCTGCTGACGTTGGTCGTCCAGCTGCAATGCAAGAAGATACTGTTGTAGCTAATGTTTACAAAGAAATTGCACGTAACGCAGTACAAAGTTTAGTAGAACGTAACAATACTTTGCCTCCAACAGAAGCCGTTCGTATTACAACGATGGCAGGTTGTTCGGCAAAAAATTAAAAAAAGTAAAAGATCATGACTCCAGAAGAAAAATATTCAGAAGTTGAAAAGGCCTTAACTGAAATTAGACCATTCTTAAATTCAGATGGAGGCGATATCGAATTAGTATCTGTAGAAGATAATATTGTAAAAGTTCGCCTTACAGGTGCATGTATAGCATGTTCTGTCAACCAAATGACCTTAAAGTCTGGTGTTGAAATGACCATCAAAAAATATGTTCCAGAAATAGTTTCGGTTATCAATGTTTCAGATTTTGAAACTTCAACTGAAGCAGATCAAATATCTTCCTTAAAAGAAGAAAATTAGAATATCATTAGATTCTCATAAATTAAAACGCCTTTATATCAATTTATAAAGGCGTTTTATTATTTTTGGCAAACAATTTGAATCTTAACCTCAAAACCAAAAATTCAAAATGAAAAAATATATTTTATTTTTTACTTTTATTGTCCTTTCATTTGCATTGCCTTTAAATGCTCAAAACAACTACAAAGTTGGCGAAAATCTAAAATTTAGAGTTCATTATTCTGGATTGAATGCAGGTTTTGCTTCAATTGATGTAAGAGAAGCTACATTGAACGGAAAAAGCCATTATCACATCGTAGGAAAAGGAACTTCTACTGGTGCGGTACGTGCTTTTTTTAAGGTAGATGATAATTACGAATCGTATATTGATAAAACAGATTTGAAACCGACAAAATTTGTTCGAAATATTGTAGAAGGAAGTTACAAACGTCATCAAATCTATTATTTTGATCACGCCAATAGAAAAGCAAAAGTTGAAAATAAACGAGATGGAAAAGTAACAACAGAAACAATTCCGTACGATGCACAAGATTTACTTTCTGCTTTTTACAGCTTACGTAATGCCAATCATTCCACTCTTAAAACAGGAAATTATTTGAACGAAAATATTTTTCTTGGTGACGAAACATTAAAGTTTCGATTAAAAGTTTTGGGACGTGAAACCTTAAAAACAAAATTCGGAAAAATTGCAGCAATAAAAATTCGTCCTTACGTACAATCTGGTCGCGTTTTCAAAGAATCAGAATCGGTTACGATGTGGATTTCTGACGATGATAACTTAGTTCCGCTAAAAATAAAAGCGGGTTTATTAGTTGGATCGTTAAATGCAGATCTAAATGAATATAAAAATTTAAAATATCCAATCAATTTTACAAAGTAAAGTGATTAGTAAATCATTAAAAAATCCGACAAAATTAATATTGTCGGATTTTTTTATTTCTCTAAATATTCCAAAAAAACATCACTCGGAATTTCCATTGCACCCAGACTCGCTAAATGTTCGGTATAAACTTGACAATCGATCAACTTATATTTCTTATGATATTTTGCTACAAATTGTATAAAACCAGCTTTGGAAGCATTGCTCACTTTCGCAAACATACTTTCTCCACAAAAAACATCGCCCATATCAACTCCATAAAAACCACCAACCAATTCGTCGTTTTGCCAAACTTCGATACTTTTAGCAATTCCCATTTCATGTAACGTACAATATGCTTCAATCATATCATTTGTAATCCATGTTCCGTCCTGATCTTTTCTATACGCTTGCGAACAATTTGTAATCACTTCTCGAAACGCTTTATTTTCTGAATACGTAAATATTTGATCTCGAAAAACTTTCTTCATCGATTTCGAAACATGTAAATTTTCTGGAAATAAAACAAATCGATCTTGTGGAAACCACCAAATAATTGGATCTTCTTCATTAAACCAAGGAAAAATTCCTTTCTGATAAGCCAAAATTAGGCGTTCTGGCGAAAGATCTCCTCCAACAGCTATAATTCCCTCGCTATTCACTTCATCGTAATCAGGAAAGATTAAATCAGAACTTAACCAATACATATCGTTTTGTGTATAATTTATATAAAATTAAAAAAACGTGTCCAATAAAGAACACGTTTAGTATTAATTGATGTTTTTTTCCTTAGAATGGTAAATCATCATCATCTCCATTAGAAAAAGTATCTACTGGAGGCGCTGGTGCAAAATTATCGTAACCTTGAGGTGCTTGTGCAGCTGCATTCGCCATATTCTCAATTCTCCACGCTTGGATTGTATTAAAATATCTTGCTACTCCTTCTGGATTAATCCACTCACGACCACGAATATTGATAGAAACTTTCACTTCATCACCAGGTTTGTAAGCATTCAACACATCAGTCTTATCTTGTGTAAGCTCAATTAAAATATCTTGTGGATATTGTTCTTGCGTTGTAACAACAAATTCTCTTTTCTTGAAACTTGCAGTAATATTTTGAGTTTCAAATACTTTCTTAATTCTTCCTGTAATTTCCATTTTTGTAAAAGCTTTGTACAAATTTAGAATGTAAAAAAAGATTAAAAAAATTTTATTTCGAAATTTTGTTAGAAAGAAAACTTGTGTATATTTGCAATCCAAATCGGTGAGATTTTAGCGGGCGTGGTGGAATTGGTAGACACGCTAGACTTAGGATCTAGTGCCGCAAGGTGTGGGAGTTCGAGTCTCCCCGCCCGTACAATAAATAAAGGCAATTACTTTACAAACAAGTAGTTGCTTTTATTGTTTAATTATATTTCTTATTTTTTTCCCGACATTTTCCCGACAATCTAAGAAAAAGCACAAATTTCACTTTTTTTCTTCTCTCGCACGCACGTAGTGACAACGGAAAAATCTTTCTTTTTGTTATATCATTCAAGTGTCAAATACGTTCAAAAAGGTTATTTTTTATGGACTCCGAGAACTCAAAAAAATCACTCCTTTTTTATGGACTCAAAAAATTCAAATTACTGCACTATATTGTAGTATAAATTTAGTGACAAAAAGTGCCAAAATTTGCCACTTATTGCCAAATCCAAAATTAACGAACTATAAAATATGCGGGCGGATACGCTTATGGACTTAAGAAATTCAGGAAATTATTCCACTATAATAAAAATACCTCATCTTTTGAATGAGGTATTTTTGTGTTGTCTCAATATGGACATTTTTTTTTAATCATTTATATTTTCCAATTCCGTAATCTCCCGAAAGTTTATCTATCAAATTAAACATATCGTAAATCTCGAATTGAACTTGTAAGAAATCTGTTTTTCGTTCATCATCTAATCTCTTAAATTCTGGACTTTGAATATAAACACTAAACAACTCGGCACCCCCCCCTCTTGTGTGTTCTATCAAATGATTATTAGCAAATAAACCAATTATTTTATCAATGAATAAATCTTTTTGCTCTTGACCTATTTCGTTTATTACTTCAAAGTCTGTTTTATTATTGCTCATTTCTTAAAATCTTTCAGTTGGTTCTTGTGGAAATATGCTTGGGTGGAAATCTGTTCCCTCTAATAGCACTCCTATTAAATCATTGATTGCGTGAAATTGATTACCGAATTTTTCTTCAACATTATTTAGATAAGATTTACTTTCCTTATCATAATTATCTTGCAGAATATTGAATAATACCGCTCGGGTTCTCCAAAGGTTGAACATTAAAAACTCAAACTTTCTGTTATTGCTTAATGCTTTAATTAATCTTTCTTCACTCTTTGGATTGAAATATAAAACTTCATCTAATTGATTGACTTGTTCGTTTGATTCCTGAATAGGATTTTTAATTAAAGATGTGCTCATAATTGTTATTATTTTTTAGGATAAAAAAGAGCGGTTTAGGTGTCCTATGGTGTAATAACACACCATTGCAAACCTTTCGGCACTTGCCACCATACCGCAATATTATTGAAGTAATTTTTTTGAATATCATTGTTATTAAATTTTAGGAACAACAAATATAATACTTCAAATCAAAGAACCTCTTTATCCTGTTAATTTTTTTTTGTTGACGTGCTTTGACTCTAATTGATATGTCTTTCATTCTTTGTAACGCCTTTTCAAGTGTTGCAACTTCCCACGCCCAAACTCCGAACGCCTTTGACGTTGGATAAGATTCTGAATTAAATCTTGTATTGATTTTCAATTCAAATACTTCATAAGATATAATGCAGGTTGATAAATATCTTTTTTCATAAATAACCGCAAAATCATTTCTTGCAAGTTGATTAAAACGAAATCCTTTTACTTCTCCTTTGCCATTAAATTGACGTTTTAACAGTTGCGTATCGACACTTTTTAAACTTTTATTGATTTCTAATGTATTCATATACTTTTTAGATTAAAGTTTGTTAAATCGTATATATTGCAGTTACAATAAATTTAAAACGTTCATATCCTTAACCTCCTCTAAATTTTCAGCAATTAATTCAATCAAAACATCTAAATTCATTAAATCAAAAATCGAGTTTGCTGTTTCGAGTTTCTTGTACTCCAACATTTTAACAAATTTGTCAAACTCATTAAATTTACTTTCAGGATTTATTTTTGAAACTTGCGAATCCCAGCTATTCAAAAATTGAGTTTTATAAAATTCATCATCATTGTAATAAATCATATCATCTGATGAACCGAAACAACAAGCCATAGTATTGTAAAAATCTAATATTTCTACCTCTTGCATTTTCTCTAAATGGTTTTTTAATTCTGTTGATGTCATTTTTAAAATAAATTAAGTTGATTAATAGTTGCTGGTATTGAGTGTAAAAAAGTTCTTTTTGGATTGTAATAATTATTTCTAATCTGCTTTGCTAAATGAGAAAATTCTGAACTCTCAAACTTTGGTTTTTGTTTTGAATTATGGAGAAGATTATGTTTAATCAAATTATAAACTTCCTCTTCCTCCTCTTTCAATTTCTTTAATGTTTTAGTTTGAATATATTTTGCTTCTGCTTTTTCATTCTCTAAACTAATTCCTGTAATTGGACAAATCCGTTTTATGTTAAGTGTGCTTTCCCACCCTATATTTATATGTGGGGAGTCCACATTTTTATTTTTTCCATTCATTAGTTTATCGAGTTTTTCTATTATCATTTCTAATGATTTTGAATGAATATTAAAGCCCGTCTTATCTAATAATTTATTGTAAGATGTCTTTCGTCTGCTAAAAGTATTTTTATTATAATCTTTCGTTTCTTTCCACGAATAAGGATTGATAAAACGCAGTAGTTTCTTTTCTTCTGCTTCTGTTAATTTCCCTTTCGTATTAACTGAATAATGCAGAATTAAAATATTATTAAAGAATTTTATTACTGCATCTCTAATTGATAGATAACAATCAAAATTCATCAAATCGAACATTGAATAAATGTTATAATTATCGTTAATAACTCTCGCTTTCCTATGCTTTATATCAAACCTATACGTAAAAGGTTCGCAGTATTCAGGATATTGAACATATTTTGAATATGCTTTAATAATATTCTCTAATGAAGAAAAACACTCTTTAAAATGTTTTAGATCCGATTTATTACTAAACTCCTTTTGATTGTAAAAACTTAAATAATCTATAAACTTCTTTTCATCAATGGGGCTTTTCACATTCAAACCAAATTCAATGTTATTAATTAACATCAATTTTAAATCTTCATCTGTAAGACTAAAAACCTCTTTAAATTCCTTAATTACGTTTATACAATCATTAACACTAAACGCATCTGCATTGTGTAAATTATTGTTTTTGTAATAGTGGGGTTTAAATTTTACTACTAAATTTTTCTCGTAAAAAATGAATAATATTTGTTTGTAATGTTTAGTAATCTTAGTGTTAATTACTTCATCATCATATTTAGATATCCATTCTTTTGACTCTTTAAAAGTTAATAATTTGTGATTTCTAAAATATTCGATTAATTGAGGGTATATGATATTTAATTGAAGAAAATCAATCATTATCATTACCTTTGTTTAAAATATTTGCAATACCAGCGGTATTTTTATTGAACAATCGAGGTGCTTCATTAGTACCTCTTTTTTTTGTCTTATAATTTGTTGTTATGATTGACGTTAATATTTTAGGTGTCTTAGGATAAAACGACCTATAAACATCAATCTTCAACCATTTGTAGTCGTCTGAAAAAACAAAAATCAAAAGATTGCGTTTATCATTTACTATACGATTTCCGTAAAATACATTCTTAATCGAAGTAGGTCTTAAACCCGTTACTTTTTCAGAAGTAGTCCAATTAGATGAGGTTCTCAACCTCAAATATTTATCAATTCCTTTTGCTTCTGATTTTCCGTTATAAGTTTCAACCCGTAAAATATCGGTTAACAAACTTTTGTCGGTTCTTGACTTATCCAGTTCGTAAACTGAATAGGTTTTAACCTCGTGATTTACTTTATAGATATGAGTAAAAAAATCGGGTGTTTTCGCAATACCAGTCATAATTAAAAATCTGTTATTGGTTTTAAACATTCCTCAACTTGTGAACGTAAGAAGTAAACCCTTGCACCGCACCCCAAAGGCTTTAATTTTCCTTTTTTGCACCAATTGTGTAAAGTTGATAAATTGATACTTAACATTTCCGCAACCTCCGAACGTGTAAGATATTCTTTCGGTTCTTTCGGTTGAAAATTTTTTGCAAACTCTTGTAGTTTTGCTTCAAATCCGTTTTGAATTTCTTGAAGTTGTAAGTCTGAAATTAAAAAAATTCCTTTGTCCATAATTGTTGTTTTTAATTATTAGCAAAGGAATATTAGTATTTAGACCGTATTAGGTCAGTGATAGGACTTTTTGGAGTCTATATATCAGTTTGTTGTTTAAACCATTCTAAAGAAGTATCATAATAGGTATTTCTATTATCTGTATAAACTTCGCTTATAGTTTTTATTTGTCCAAAATCATCATTAAAAGTAATTTCATACCAGTCTCTAAAATATTTAGGTTCACAACTTTCAATAATATAGCCAGCCTTGTAAAGTTTGCGGTAATAAAAATTTAAATCCGCTTTTCTACCTTTGTTTTCTGAAACGTAATTATTTAAAATATACTCAAAAAGTAGAAACCCATTATTAACGAATATTTGCTGATGAAGTTCTTTTTTAAATCGTTTTTTGTAATCGATTTTACTAATATCTAATTTATCTAAATAATTGAGTAAATCAATAACCTTATGCTTCATTTCGGTTAATTTTTTTATATAAGGCTCTTGCAGAACAAGTATTGATTCTTCTCGAGGATTATAATTTTTATTTAAGGTTTTTACTATTTTAGTATCATTTGTAAGTTGCGAATCTTCAAAATCTGAATTATCATCTATTATCTGCAAATCTTCAAAATCCAACTTTAACCCTTGACATCTATAAACTACATCTTCGTCTCTCTCGCTAACCCATATTCTTCCTAAAAGTTGCTCTAATATCATATACACTGATTCTATATATATAGGGCTTTTTAATCCGTTTAAATATTCGCTAATCCACTCTAAATCATTGTTTAGAATTTCTTTTTCTTCAAAAATAAACGCATTTATAGATAGACTTATGAATTCCTTTTTTCTTTTTAAATATTTATCTTCTAAATAAAGAATATAGTTATCTAAATTTATCCTTTCTAAATCCATAACCTAACCTTTTGAAGATTTTAAAACTCTTAAAACTGGTTCTTCTTTCTTCATCATTTGACCATAATACAAGGCAAAAGAATCGGCATTTGTATCTTTATCTGCTTTCCGATTGATGTATTTCAAAAACATTCTTTCTTCACTATGTCCAGTTATACCCATTAAAACGGGCGTAGGTATTTTTTTATAAAAGTTTGAAGCAAAAGAACGTCTAAACGAATGAGAAGTAATAAATTTATATTTTGGTAAAGTAGTTAATTCAAGATTTCCTTTCTTTTCATTTTTAGCATAACCAGTCACAACCTCATCAATACCCGACAATTCGCATACTTTCTGTATATGTGGATTAATTTTTTTAAAAGATACGTTCTTGGGAAATTCATTCAATACAATATCAATTACATAATCTTTTAGTACTGGAATAGTAACAAACTTTTCTGTTTTTTGCTGAACTAAATCAATATAAACTGCATTGTCTTTTAATCTGATATTTTCGGTTGTAAGATTTAATAAATCGCCACCACGTTGACCAATATAAGAACCAAACAAAATCCATTTTTTTACCTCTTTTAAATGCGGTGTAGGCATTTCGGTATTGAAAATTTTGTCTAAATCCTTAAACGATAAAGTATGTATATACCTTTCTTTATCACTTAACCTAAACGTTTCTAATTTTGTTGATGACTTTGTTACATTTAATTCATTTTTTTCTGCATCTAAACAAGTCGTTTTAATAAACTCTAATTGACGCCCTGCATAATTTTTAGAATACAACTTTTTAACCAACAACCATTCTGTAAAATCTTCAATAAATTGTGGGTTTATATCACTAAACTTAAGAACCTTTTTAATAGATTTTTCATAGTTCAAAATTATATTTTTGAACATTTTATAATTCTTAATAGTGCTTGCAGATAATCCGATTCCCCCAGTTTTATTTTTTTTAAATGGTGCTTTATCAATAATTCTTTGAATGTAATTTGTAAAGATATCTAAATCGGTTACTTCAACTCTATTAAAACATTTGTCAATAATTGAAGTTAACCAGTCACTATTTATTATCTCCCCCTCCGTACTATCTTTATTATATTGTTCTTTTATAAAAGGAGATAATATAACTTCTAATTTATATTTAAGTGCCTTATTAGTTTCTGTATTGGGTTTTGGTAGATTTGTTTTGTCGCTCCAATCTTTGGAATTAATAAAAAGATTAGTTTTTTTAGTGAAATCTATCTTTTTCCCTATAAAAAACCTTACATAAATCTGAGAATTTTCAGATTTTTTTTGAATAAAAAATTTTACATTAGCCATTATTAGCGGATTTATTGAACAATTCAAAGGTAAAAAATTTATCCGATTTTTTCCCGACATTTTCCCGACATACCTTAAATATTATGCTATTTGTTTAAATTTAGATAGATTTCAATATAGATTTAAAACTACATTATCCCCTCTAAAATAAAGGCATTTATGAAGTTTTAGAGAGTTTTAGAAAAGTAAGAAATTAATATATACACGTGGGAGTTCGAGTCTCCCCGCCCGTACAACAGCAAAGACTTTGAAAAATATTTCAAAGTCTTTTTTTATGATTTATTGTTTTCTAATGATTTATAATATTTTTCATAAATTTAGATCATTATTTGGTTATAAGTTGGTTTGGTATGTATTCGAAAAGAAATTTGAAATCTGGTGGAAGAACTATTTCCATTTTTGAATTTATAGTGGTTGTGATTATCATCATTATTTTGATTTACTTCGCAGTTTTCTAAGGAAATTATTCTTCATTTTTTTAAACATTAATTTATAATTATTTAGAAGAAAAATAGAATCAAATCAAAGAATCTGTTAAGCAAAAATTTGGAGATTAGTTTGATGATGATGCTGAAGATAATGCGAAAAATTATCAGCCACAACCTTAATTGATATAGAAAATGGTTAGAATTTAGATTCTAACCATTTTTTTATGCTTCTATATCTTTATAAAATGTTTTTCTACGTTTATGGATAACCGGATCAAAGTTTTTCCATAATTGTTGCACTTTTGTATTCTCCTCTAGCAAAGGATTGGTCTCTAAAGTTTTAATTCCTCTCGCTATAAATCGATCATAAAGCTCTTTAAAAATCAAGGCGTTAACACCTTTATTTTGATAATGAGGATGAATTCCAATCAAATAAAATTCGACATGATCGTTCTTTTTTTGCGCTTGCATCAAATGCCACCAACCAAATGGGAACAATTTTCCTTTCGTTTTCTGAAAAGCTTTTGAAAATGAAGGCATCGTAATCGCAAAAGCAATCATTTTGTTGTTTTTATCTTTTACACATGAAATAAAATCGGGATGAAGAAATTTTAGATATTTCTTTTTGTAATGCTCAACCTGAAATTTTTCTATCGGAACAAAACTTTGCAATTCTGCATACGTCACATTCAACAAATCAAACATTTCGTCTACATAAGGTAACATTTCGTTAATTGTATCAAATTTATACGTATCTATTTCGTAACGTTTTTTGAGCATTTCACACAATTTATCCATTTGCTTTACCTTGCCCAAATTCGCAATATCAATAGAATATTCTAACCACTCGGCTTTTGGTTGATAACCTAATTCTTGCAAATATATTGGATAATATTCGTAATTATATAAACCGATCAAAGTGGCAACTTTATCAAATCCTTCTGTTAATAATCCAGCTTTATCCATATTCGAAAATCCCATCGGACCTTCTATATAACTCAGTTTATTATTTTTAGCAATGTTTTCAACAGTTGTTAATAAAGCTTTTAAAATGTTGATATCATCTTTAAAAACTAACCAACCAAAACGAATTTTAGTCTTTCCAATTTCTTTTACTTCGGTCCAATTAATAATCGAAACAATTCGTCCAACTACTTCTTTTCCTTTGTAAGCTAAAAAATAGTTAGCTTCAACCGTCTCAAAAATTGCATTATTTTTATCAAAACTTGCGAGTTCATCTTTCTTTAAAGAAGGCACCCAATACGGATTATCTTTATACACTTCAAAAGGTAAATCGACAAATTTCTTCATTTCACTTGGCGTATTCACCTCTCTTACTTCGATCATATGCTATTAAATTGCGTCTTACAGATTCTAATTTAGGGAGATTTTTTTAGAGAACAATTTTCTCTTCTACAGATTTTCCGTTTTTATCTTTTCCGTAAAATAAAATATAATCAAGCTTTACGGAGATTCCAGCCGTTCCTTTCTTCTGTTTTAAGAAAACACGATTCAGTGTTATCAACTTGTTATTAACAGTTGTTTGAACAATTGGATTTTTTTGAGAATCAAGCTTAAGCGTTAATTTTTGAGTTGGATAAGAAACCAATGTCAACTGAAAAACATTCTTTTCAATTTTCTTAATATCTAAACCATATGCCAATTTCTTTTGTATAGAAGTCAAGGGCTTTTTTGAACCATCTTCAGCATAAAGAATGCGATAAATATCAACTGGATTGTTAGCATCTAAAATTCCTTTGCTCGAAAAAAGTGCATCGTAAACAAACGTATTTTTATTGTCGTTGTGTTGAATGTAAAATAATCTATTTTCTGATTTTGGAGGAACAGGATAACCTTGTTGTGCATTTACAACAAAAGAAAAAAGGATAGAACAAATAATTAATAGGTTTTTCATTGATTGATATTTTTAAAAATAGAAGATAGGAATTATTTGAATGATTATCTAAATCCAAATAAAAAGTTTCGAAACTTTAACTTGCTCAATATTATTTTGATCAAGAAAATCTTGCGGAAATTTGATTAAATCTGAAATTGGAATAATTTCATCATTCTGAATAAAATTATATTTACCATGACCAGTTTGATATTTAGAACTTTTATTAGAAACTTCGTGATTGATTTCAATCATTTCATCTTCTAAATCAATAGTAATTTCTGATTCTTTTTCTACAACGAACAAAACCTTTTTATTCCTGAAAAAATAAATTTCTCGCTTAGATTCATGTAAGAGATGATTGTAAGTATTGGCAACTGGAATGGTAAAAACAAAGAATAGTATCAAAAAAATCATTCCAATAATTATGTTAGTTAAAATGAAATCTGTCACAAACAATAATTGATAAGCTATAAATAAAAAAGTAAGACAAAGAATTGCAAAAAGAATCATATTAAAAACTGAAATATAGCTTAAAAAACCAATTTTGACGCGAATAACTTCATCATTTTCGTGTTTATATTCTTTTTGAGACTCAATGATAAATAAAATAATTGGTAAAAAGATTATCAACAAAAGTAAGATGATGAAAATCGAATTTTCTGTACTCATTTTTTATTTTTTTATTTTCTCTTTGACGAATTCTACAATAATTGGAACCAAAGAAAACACAATAATTGCCATTACGACAATTTCGAAATTGTTTTTGATAAATGGAATTGTTCCAAGGAAATATCCAGCCAATGTAATCCCGAAAACCCAAATTGTTCCACCGATGAAATTATATTTGATAAATGTGCCATAATGCATTTTAGAAATTCCTGCAACGAAAGGCGCAAGCGTTCTTACAATCGGAACAAAACGTGCAATTACAATGGTTTTAGAACCATATTTTATAAAGAAATCTTCGGTCTTTTGAATGGCAGAATCTTTAATAATTCGTTTACCGAAAATTTTGGCTGTAACTAATTTCGTTCCCAAAGTTTTTCCTATCGTATAATTGACCGTATCGCCTGCAATCGCCGCAACCCAAAGTAAACCTAATACGATATAAATATTAAGTTGATCTGGAAAAGCCGCAGCCAACATTCCTGCCGCAAATAAAAGCGAATCGCCAGGTAGAAAAGGCATGACAACCAAACCTGTTTCGATAAAGATTAAGAGAAACAAAATCAAGTAAAACCAGTTTTGATAATCATTCAAAATGGCTTCTAAATATTTATCGATATGTAGTATGTAATCTAAAATTTCCATGATTTAAAGGTATAAAAAAACTCGACCGAAGTCGAGTTAATTTTTTATAGTTATTCTTGTTCAGCTACCTTTTTTTTGCCGAACTTTTCTTTGATAATTTCCACTAAAATTGGAAGTACAGAAGCGATTGTTATTCCTAAAATTACTTTAGAAAAATTATTTTGAACCCATTCGATATTTCCTAAAAAGTATCCAATAAGTGTTAAACCAACAACCCATAACACAGCTCCAATTACGTTATATGTAATGAAAATAGAATATCCCATTCGTCCGATTCCTGCAACGAAAGGCGCTAAAGTTCTTACAATTGGTACAAAACGTGCAATTACAATAGTTTTAGAACCATATTTTTCGTAGAATTCGTGCGTTTTATTGATATGTTCTTCTTGAATGAAATTTTTACCAAAAATCTTAACCTTAGTTGCTTTGTAACCAACTTTTTTCCCGATGGTATAATTCAACGTATCACCGAGAATGGCGGCCACCAAAAGAATTGCAATCATAATCCACACATTCATATCATTTGTTTCTTGCGCAGCTAACATACCTGCTGCAAACAACAGTGAATCTCCAGGTAAAAATGGCATCACAACCACACCTGTTTCCACGAAAATGATTAAAAATAAAATTGCATAAAGCCACAAACCATACTCATTTGCAAACTCTGCTAAATGCTGGTCGATATGCATAATAAAGTCAAAAAGACTCATAAATACTTCCATAAAAGTTGATTAAATTTCTGAAGCATTAAACGCATTTTTGATATGATTTACGCTCCAAGATTGTTGTTTTTTTAAAAGTGCTAAAATATCAAATCTTACCTCAGAAATAAAATTATTTTTCTGAATAAAATCATCTGCGGCAAGAATTAACAATTTCTTCTTCTTTGTGTTAACAGAACTTTCTGGCTCCACAACATAATTTGAAGTACGACTCTTAACCTCTATAATAACAATCTCATTTTCAAATTGAGCAATAATATCAATTTCGGCTTTTCTGAAAAAATAATTTCGAGCCAATATTTTGTACCCATTTTGGATTAAATAATTAACTGCAAAATCTTCTGCTTCTTTTCCGAAATCGTAACTAATACTCATTCAAAAAAATTATTTTGTCCCGTACAAACGATCTCCAGCATCACCTAAACCTGGAACGATGTATCCATTTTCATTCAATTTTTCATCCAAAGCAGCCAAGAAAATTGGAACTTCTGGATAAACATTTTGTACCGCTTCCACTCCTTCCGGACAACCAACTAAACAAGCCAAACGAACAGATTTTGCTCCTTTTTCTTTTAAAATTTCAATTGCTTTGATTGCAGAACCTCCAGTTGCTAACATTGGATCAACCAAAATCACATCGCGAGAATCTAAATCTGTTGGAAGTTTACACAAATACTCAACAGGTTGTAATGTGTCATGATCGCGGTAAAGCCCAATATGACCAACTTTCGCTGTTGGAATTAACTGATGAATCCCTTTTACCATTCCCAATCCAGCACGTAAAATTGGAACGATAGCCATATCATTTCCTTTTAATTTGTAACCGATTGTTTTGGTAATTGGCGTTTCAACTTCTACTTCTTCAAGCTCGATGTTACGTGTAATTTCGTAACACATTAAACCTGAAATTTCGTCTACTAATTCGCCAAATTCTTTCGTTGTTGTGTTTTTATCACGCATTTGCGTAATTTTTGCTTTTACCAACGGGTGAGTAATGACTGTTAAATTATCTTGTTCCATATTTGTTTGTATAATGATGCAAAGTTACATTATTTGAGGTAACATTTAACTGAACTTTTGCACCCATTTTTAGCGCAACATTGTGTCCTGTATGTCCTGCAGGAAATCCGAAAGCGATTGGAATATTTATTTTTTTTGTAAAACTATGAATGACTTCATACGTTTTTGGATCGAATGGATGATTGTAGTTTTCAGCATTTTCTTCTTCCGTATCCATGTGCGTAAAGTTCCCTAAAATAATTGCGTTTACATGAGTAAGAATTCCGTTTCGTTTAAGATTCATCAACATTCGATCAACAGCATACCAACTCTCAAACCAATCTTCTAAAAATAAAATCTTATCCGTAGGATTTGTAATCGCAGATTCGCTCCCTAAAAGTGAATAAACAATCGAAAGATTTCCTCCTATTAATTCTCCATTTGCTTCGCCTAAATTATTGTAAGCATGTGATTGAATTTCGTAATTAATTTCATGTCCAAATAGTACTTCATAAATACTTTGATAGGATGTTGGATGATATTCGGTATTTGCTAATTTTTTTGCTGTAACCGCGTGTAAAGTTTGATATCCTAATCGATTAAAATGATTGTGAAAAACAGTGATATCAGAATAACCAATGATCCATTTTGGATTTTTAGTAAACTTCGTTAAATCAAGTTCATCAATAATTTTCACAGAACCATAACCTCCTCTAGCACACCAAATCGCTTTTATCTCATGGTCATCTAATGCCCACTGAAAATCTTCTGTTCTCATTTCATCTGTGCCTGCATATCGATAACCAAAATCATATTCGGCATAAATATTTTTCCCTAAAACTGGAACTAATTTCCAAGATTTTATGAGCTCAATTGTTTCTTCTAATTCTCCTTTGAGCATTCGCTTTGCAGGAGCTACTATTGCTATTTTATCCCCTTCTTTTAAAAAATCAGGCTGAATCATTTTACAAATTTTCATCAAAGGTAAACACAAAAAAAAGACGAACTATAAAAGTTCGTCTTTTTATTATTTATAAAATTTATCTTAGAAATTATATGTAACACCTGCATTCCAAGTTCTACCTAATCCCCAGAAGTAACCATAACCATCTTTACGAGATAAGTATTGATCATTGAATAAGTTTTTAATGTTACCTCTGAATCTAATTTTTTGAGAACCAAATTTAAATTCATAGGTTGCACCTAAATCAACAATTGCATATGGTCTTAAAGGAACATTTAAATAATCATTGCCTTTAAGTTCTGATTTTACAATATCAACTACATTTACATTTTCATATAGTCTCGCGAAATAGTTGAAATCAGTATCAAAAGATAATCCTTTAGCTACATTTACTTTCGTACCCATACCAAATGTAAATTGTGCAGCATTACCAACTTTTACACCATCTAAATTAACAGGTTTATTGTCAATAACAATTGAGCTACTATTTTGATCTTGGATTCTATAATTAGCATTACCATCATATTTCCAATCTCCATATGAAGCATATCCTCTAATAGTCCAATCTCTATTAACTTTTGTATTAAAATCTATTTCTATACCTTTATGTAATTGAGTAATTCCTGTTAATAAGAAACGTACATCTTGTTGAACAAAATCCTCACCAACATAGTATCCATTTGCTGTATAAGAATCTGCACGATTTTCCCACTTAGTATAATAAGCATTAATATTAACATTTAAGTTTCGAGTCATATATTTATATCCAGCCTCTAAACCTAAGATCTCTTCGTTATCAATTGCTGGATCGATGAAACTAACTGTATTTTGCATAAAAACATTATCTAAGAATGCTTGACGAGAATATTTACCAGCGTTAACAAAAATTTTGTTTTCTTGAGTAATATTCAATGCTATACCTCCTTTAATGTTCCATCCAGTTTTATTGCGAACTTTAGATTTTGCCTCTCCATTTTTATAAGAAACAACTCCACTAACAACATCTTTGTGGTCAGCGTTATAATTCCAACGGTCAAATTTTTGGTAAGACTGATTAGAAATAGCTCCTTGAACAAAAGCAGAGAAGATGTCATTAGAATACTCTACTTGTCCAAAACCACCTTGATAGTTAATTTTTTCCGAGTTATCGTAATTTACACGATCTTCTTTATCAGCTGAATTAAATAAAGAAGCCCATGGTTTCGCTTTATATGTATTAGTTATTAAATTGTTTGATCTATTTTTGTTATTTTCTTGACGACCATTCAATCCTAAATAATTTACAACCTGCTGGAAGTGATCACCTTCATAGAAACGCACATCTGCTCCTACGTTAAAAGCCCAACCTGTTTTTGTATCATAGTTGAAGTTTGTTACTCCTCCGTACCATAAATGATTATTAACAGAAGCTCTCAAAACCATCCCTTTAGAAGATGATGAAGATGTTCCTGAACCAATACCTCCAGCAATAGTTTTATTATATCTTTCAACCTCATTCCAGTTAATAGCCCCGTCTTGAGTAAATACATTATAGCCATCTTGAGATAAACTAAATAATCCTCTACCTAAATTACCTGTTCCTCCACCACGTCCCATAGACGCATATAAAACTGTAGATAAAGATGCATTTTCATTAATTGTCCAATCCCAGTTTAAATTTGTTACTGGTTTGTGGTAATAATTTGTTCTTAACGATAATGGTTCTCCATTGTAAAAACCATAGTTAGAATTACCTTTACGACCAGTCATATCATAACCTGGAGTGTTTACAGATCCATTTTTATTATAAGTTGTCGTTAAAGGCTTAGAGTAATTTTGATCATGCTCTTGTGGTGCTCCAAATAACATCCAGTTGAATTGGTGACGATCATTTGGTTTGTACCCAACAGACACAAAATATGATTGTCCTTCTCCTCCTGTTCCACGTGCATATTTACGATGAGCAGTCCAATAATCTAATAAAATAGAAGCTCCCCATTTACCTTTCATTCCTGTATTATACCCTACAGTCGCTTTTTGGTAAGAGTCATTTCCAGCTACATAACGAACAAATCCTCCTTGTCTTAATTCGGTTGCTTTTGTTACAATATTAACTGTTCCACCTACTGAAGAAATAGCTAATTTAGAAGAACCCAAACCACGTTGAACGTCAATAACGTTTGCAACATCAGTCATAGAAGACCAGTTTGACCAATATACATTACCATCTTCCATACCATTTATTGGCTGTCCGTTTAATAAGTAAGCTGTATTTGACTGATCGAAACCACGTAAAAACATTTTAGCATCTCCAAATCCAGAAGCTTGGTCAGCCACATAAACAGACGGAGAATTTTTCATGATTTCAGGAAATTCAACATTACCAACTGCTTTATCTTGAATTTCTTCTCTTGTGATAATTGTATTAGCAACTGGTGTTTTACGATTTTCCGCAACATCAATAACTCCTTTACCAATGATTAATGTTTCTCCTAAAGATACGTTTTCGTCCTGTTCAACCTTTGTAGAATCTGTTGGTTCAACAACTTGGGCGAAAGATAATGATGCCATTAAGGCAAAAGCTCCTACAAGTAAAAGCTTAGTTGAGTTTAACCTCATCTTTTGAAATAGTTTAAAAGTTTACTTTCGCAAAGTTCTACACTTTAAATGAGATTATTGTTAAATTATGGTAAATTTTTAAACTTTTCTTGAATAACTTAAATATTAATTATCATATCAATAAAATCCCCCCTTAAAAACAAACAATAAACTAAATTACATGAAAAAAAATTGAAGATTTTTAAATATTTTTAAACATTTAATCAAAATTTAACATAATAAAAACATTAAAAATTAACATTTTTTTCTTGTTTTAGATTGTTATCTTTCATTTTAAAAAGAGAAAAGTAATTAAAATTTCACTATTTAGAATCAGTATTAATAAAATATTATCCAATAACTTTTTTATTTATAAGCTGATACTAATAAATTTTCAAAATAAATTATTCAAATACAATATAGCTAACGTTAAAATCTATTATTTAGTATTCTTACTACAACAAAAAAATTAAAATGTTAAAGAAATCAAGCCTTAACAGCTTTTAAACTCAAGTCAAAGTTGGGAGCGGAATGAATAATCGCACCAGAAGAAATAAAATCAACACCCGTTTCGGCAATTGCTCGAACAGATTCTTTTGTAATTCCGCCCGAAGCTTCCGTTTTTATTCGCCCATTTATATATTGAACCGCTTCTTTCATCGTTTCAAGATCAAAATTATCCAACATAATAAAATCTACATTTGCATCCAAAGCTTCTTTTACCTCATCCATATTACGCGTTTCCACTTCTATTTTTAAATGTAAATGATGTTTTGACAAATAATCTTTGGTTTGCGCAACCGCTTTTGTAATATTTCCACAAAAATCGACATGATTATCTTTTAACATCACCATATCGTATAAACCAAAACGATGATTCTCTGCTCCTCCAATTTTAACTGCCCATTTTTCGATCATTCGGAAATTAGGTGTTGTTTTTCGTGTATCCAAAATTTTGGCATTTGTACCGCTTACCAATTCCATCATTTCGTGCGCATAAGTTGCAATTCCAGACATTCTCTGCATACAATTCAACGCTAATCGTTCGCAAGTTAAAATTGATTGTGAAGATCCTTTTACTTTGAAAGCAACATCTCCAAATTGTACTTTATCGCCATCATTTATATATTGTTCTATTTTTAAAGATGGATCAAACGTATCAAAAATAATTTTCGCTAATTCAATTCCAGCAATTATTCCGTTATCTTTCACTTTCAGTTCCGCTTCTTGAATTGCATCATACGGAACCGACGCTAACGTTGAATGGTCGCCATCGCCAACGTCTTCTAAAAAAGCTTGACGAATAAAAAGTTGTAATTTTTCTTGTGTGATATATGGAGGAAAATTCATTATCTATATGTTAAGGATGCAAATTTTGATTGATTAAATTCTTTCTTGGTTTTGTATTCGTAATACTCGGCCCAAGTACCATTTTCTTCGCGCACAACCGTAATCAACACTTGTACTGAAGGATCATTTTCGAAGAAATTTTTGATCTGAAGTTTATATTCTTTGTCATCAATTTTACCTTTTGTAATATCTATTGCTCCAGATTTGAAAGCCGCATCAAAAGCGGTTGCATAAGGATCGATAGAAGCCATTTCGAAAAGATTAGAAAACTTTCCTAAATAATATTCCCGACTTCCGTTATTACCAAAAGTTGTTAAATTAAATTCTTTATCAATTCTTACTTCAATCGTTTCTTCATCAGTTTTTAAAGTAAACAATACACGATTTTCCGAAGGGAACTTCTCAAAATCATTATTTTTTTCTGCCGATTCGTAACGTAAAGGCATTGTATATTTCATTGCAACTGCTTTTCCATCAACTCCTTTTGCAGGAGTTATTTTTAGATTAGCTCGCTCCATTTTATTATTCAACAAAACTAAACTAGACAATGCTACACTATTAAAAATTGGATTCGAACCATCAGTCGAGACATCTCCAAAATTACCATCTTCATTAATTTTAAAACCTAATTTAGATTGAGCAGTTTCGATATGAAGATAATCAGCAATATTAGAAAAGAATGAAATTTGAGTTTGAATATCTTGATTCAAATTTTTGTTCATACATGCTTGTAGCTCGCTATTTTCTTTTAAATTTTCACAACCAAAATACACAACCGCTTTCTTGGCTTCTTTACCAGAAGTCAAACTTACGTTTTGTTTTTCTTTCGAATTTTGAGCAAAAGAAAAACTCATTGCAAAACATGTAACGAACAGATATAACTTCTTCATTAATTAAAATCTTTGTTGTAAAAAGTTCCTCGATTTTCTTTTTGATTGATACTTTGCTCAATGATTAAATGTGCGACATCAACCAAATTTCGAAGTTCTAAAATTTTAGGTGAAACAATCGTAAAATAATAAATTTCGTTGACCATTATCTCAATTTCATTGATACGATTTTGTGCAATTTGCAAACGATTATCGCTTCGTACAATTCCGACCAATTCGCTCATCATCGCTTGTAATTGTTTGCGTAAATAAGAAATCAATACTAATTCTTCTTGCACTTTCATGCCTTCTTCGTTCCATTCTGGAAACTCAAAATTATAAATCGAAAATTGATTATCATTTAATAAATCGACCGTTTTTAACGCTGCACGATGACCAAAAACCATCGCTTCTAACAACGAATTCGAAGCCAAACGATTTGCACCATGTAAACCCGTATTAGAACATTCGCCAACCGCAAACAAATTCTCGATAGATGTTTTTCCTTCTAAATCGACGTCAATTCCACCACACAAATAATGCGAAGCAGGAACAACCGGAACCAATTCGGTAAACATATCGTAGCCTTCGGATTTACATTTTTCGTAAATATTAGGGAAATGTTCCAAGAATTTTTCTTTCTCTAAGTGTCGACAATCAATATAAACATAATCATCTCCGCGCAATTTCATTTCATTATCAATCGCACGCGCCACAATATCACGAGAAGCCAATTCTTCACGTTCATCATATTTGTGCATAAACAACTGGCCATCTTTCGTACGCAACTTCGCACCAAAACCACGAACTGCTTCCGAAATCAGAAATAACTGTCCATCAAATTCGCTGTAAAAAGCCGTTGGATGAAACTGAATAAATTGCATTCCCGAAACGGTTGCTTTTGCACGTCGAGCCAACCCAATTCCATCTCCTGTTGCAATAATTGGATTCGTCGTATTTTTATAAACATGACCAACTCCGCCTGTTGCTAACAAAGTTACTTTGGCTAAATGTTGTTCAACTTTATCTGTATTCAAATCTAAAATATATGCACCAAAACATGTTGTTTTCTGTGCTATATCACGATTCAAATGATGTTCTGTAATCAAATCTACTACAAAATGATGCGTAAAAACCTGAATATTTGGATATTCTTTGATCGCTTCTAACATCGCGCGCTCAATCTCCCAACCTGTCACATCTTTATGATGAACAATTCTGTTTTCGGTATGTCCACCTTCACGACCAAGGTCATAAATTCCTTCGTTATTTTTATCAAAACGAACGCCCCAATCTATAATTTCATTGATACGTTCTGGTGCTTCTTTTACGACAACCTCAACCGCTTCTAACTTACACAAACCATCTCCAGCACGAAGCGTATCTTCGATATGTTTCTCGAAACTATCTTTCTCGAAATCGCTCACAACAGCGACTCCACCTTGTGCATATTTGGTATTGGTTTCGTCTTTATTTGCTTTGGTTACAATGGTAATTTTTGCATCAGGATTTCGAATCGCAATTTTCAGCGCATAAGAAAGTCCAGCAATTCCAGAACCAATGACTAAAACATCTTGAATAGCCATTATTTGATTTTTTCTGATAAATCTAACATTCTATTAATTGCAGCTAAAGCTTTCACTCGTAACTCTTCTTCGATTTGTATTTCTGGCAATTCATATTTCATGCACAGATATAATTTTTCTAATGTTGATAATTTCATGTAAAAACATTCAGAACAATTACACGATTCATCTTGAACTAATGCAGGAATTAATGTTTTATTCGGCGCAAGTTTTTGCATTTCGTGTAAAATTCCTTCTTCCGTTGCCACAATAAATTCTTGTGCATCATTTTCTACCACATAATCTAACAAACGAGAAGTTGAACCAATAAAATGTGCGAATTTCAATAAATCTTCTTGCGCTTCTGGATGCGCAATTAATTTTGCATTTGGATGATCTGCCATTTGTTGTGCAATTCTTTCCAAAGAAAAAGCTTCATGAACAATACAAGCACCGTCCCACAAAATCATTTTGCGATTACAAACTTGATTTAAGTATCGACCTAAATTACGATCTGGAGCAAAAATAATTTCTTGCTCTTCTGGCAACGAATTAATAATCGCTTCCGCATTAGAAGAAGTAACAATAATATCTGATTCCGCTTTAACACCCGCATCACAATTGATATAACTCACTACAATCGCATTTGGATGTTGCTCACGCAAACCACGTAAACCTTCTGCCGAACAAGAATCTGCTAAAGAACAACCCGCTTTTGTATCGGGTAAAACAACTTTTTTAGAAGGGTTCAAAATCTTTGCAGCTTCTGCCATAAAATGAACACCACAAAAAACAATCATATCAGCTTCAGTTTTTGCAGCAGCACGTGCCAATTGTAACGAATCACCTAAATAATCTGCTAAATCCTGAATTTCTCCTGACTGATAATAATGCGCCAAAATCACCGCATTTTTCTCTTTGCGTAATTTATTGATTTCCGCAATCAAATCAGTTCCTTTTGGAATTTCAACATCCAAATAACCTTTATAATCTAACTTTTCTATCGCTTGTTCTAATGTATTCATTTGTGAGTGATTTTATTTAACACCTAATTGCTTTTTCACTTCTTTTGACAACGCATCTTTGTGCAGTGTAAAAGCAATTGATTTCATTCTGAAAAATGGTTTCGACATATAAATATGTCCATTATTTCCTAAATCTGTTGTTCCCCAAGAATTTTTCACATCATAATATTGATTTCCCAATTGATCTTTCAAAATTCCCGTAATATGCATTAAATGGTCGTCTTCTGTCGAATAATCTTCAAAAGCAGCTTGACGCTCATCAGCAGAAACCCATTTTTCAGGTAAAATCTGAACAAAATAATCTGATTCTAAACCTTCTGAAGGCCAAATTGCCATTCCATATTTTTTAGAAAATGTTTTTTCAGAAACATCTGTATCAAAAGCCGCTGTATATCCTTTATATAACGCTTCGTCCAATACTTTCATGTATTCATCTAATGGTAAATTATAATATGAACCATTTGAGAAATTATCTGGCACTTGTAAAATAAATTGTGAATAATATGGCGCTTGCTGAAAAGATGTCAAGGTTACATAATCATCAGGATTTATTTTCAAGGCTTTTGCAAATTCTTGTGGTGTATATTCTTTTCCTTCGAACTTAAATTTTGTTGGAGGAACACCTAATTTATCATTCAATTTTTGATCAAATTTTGATTTCCAATCTGCTGTTAAATATTTTTTAGGATTTTTTACAATCGAATCTAATCCAACTTTCAAATCTTTTACCAACATTTCGTGGTTATGCTTCACATCTGTTCCATTCGCAAAACCTGCATAAACTTCGTTTGGAACTAATCCATTTTTACGAACCGAATTTAAAACATCATGCGACAAACCTCCTTGACTAAACTGTGCTTTTCCTTGGCGATATACATAATTATACGCTTTTACAGGATAAGTAAAACGCACATTATACATTTCCGATAAATCGACATCTTTTCCTGTCAAACGCTTCACTTCCGATTCTAAAAAAGAAGTTGTCGAAAATGACCAACAAGTTCCCGTTTTTCCTTGCGAAATAATAGGAAGTGCAGAATTATTAACTAATTCCTTAAATTTGAAAGGTGTTTCTTGTGCCGAAACCAACATACTTACAAAAGCGATGCTAGCGAATATATATTTTTTCATTTGTGTTTGTATAGATTTCAAAAGTAAAGTTATTTTATGAAGTTTTATTATAAAATGTAGAACGAAAACTTCTTTTCTGAATTACATAAAAATTATATTTTTACGTAAATATTTAATTCTTATAAATGAAAGAATATATTAGTAGAAAATATAATAGTTTTTATAATGTGCTTATTATAATTGTTTTAAACATATTAATTCTATTTACTTCAGTAATTATTTTCACTTATTTAGACGAAATAATTGTAAAAAATAAATATGATGTCTTGATTTTTTGTATTTCATTTATACTAATTTTATGTGTTTTTATTCGGATTAATTATCAGATTAATGAAATAGTGTTAGATAATAACATTAACCAACTTACAATTAAAAAGGTATTTTCAAAAAAAACATTTAATCTTAATGAAGTTCAAGAAATTAATCAATTTGTACTTCCATATTTAAATTATATCAAAATAAATAACAAAAAGTTCTTTTTTATATCAAGAGCTATTGATCCTTTTGGTGATAATTTTACATTTAATAGCGAAGAAGATTTAGAAAACATAAGATGTACTATTGATTCAATAAAAAATAACATTAATTAAAAATTTTCATTTATTTTAAATACATAATATTTCATTTTTCGAACAAATTATAAATCAAATCAGTATAAATATTCAATTTTTATTCATCTTAAAATTAATTTTCGTGAAAATGCCATAAATGACTCAAAAACCTATTAACTTTGCTCAAACATTACACAGATGCAACCAAGAGAAGATTTTTTATTGAAAGCTTACGAGCTGGGAATTATAAAATTTGGAAATTTTACTTTAAAAAGTGGTATAGAATCTCCTTTCTATGTCGATTTAAGACCTTTGGCTTCTAGTCCACAATTACTAAAAACTTTAGCAAACAATTTATTAGATTTAGTAGAAGATGTAGAATATGACTTGATTTGTGGTGTGCCTTACGCAGCTTTGCCAATGGCGACTACAATGAGTTTAACATCGAATATTCCTTTGATTATCAAACGTAAAGAAAACAAAGGTTACGGTACTAAACGTATGGTAGAAGGTGTTTTTGCAGAAGGACAATCTTGTCTTTTAGTAGAAGATGTAATTACATCTGGACAATCTTTATTAGAAACAATTGATCAAGTTGAACGCGAAGGTTTACGTGTAAAAGATTTGGTTGTTGTTTTAGACCGTGCACAAGGTGGTTCAGACAAATTAAAAGAACAAGGGTACAACGTGATAACGTTATTTACAATTCACGAAGTAATCGATATTTTACATAAATATCACCGTTTGAGTGATGATGAAGCGAAAAAAATCAAAGACTTTTTAGCTTTACCTCCAGAAGCGGCTCCTGCAAAACAACGTATTGCATTGGAAAACAAAAAAATTGTACATCCAGTTGGAAAACGTTTAGTTGAATTAGCACTTAAAAAACAATCAAACTTGATTGCTTCTGCTGATTTAATTACTTCTGAAGAAATTATTGATTTCGCTGGTAAAGTTGGTGATCATGTTGTTGCTTTAAAATTACATTCAGATATTATTCAAGATTTTTCGGACAATTTAATTGTTGAATTGAAAAAAATCGCACGCGAAAAAGAATTCTTATTATTCGAAGACCGTAAATTTGGTGATATCGGAAATACACAAGAATTACAATTCAAGAAATCGATTTATAAAATTTCTGATTGGGCAGATTTAGTAACTGTTCATCCAATTGGAGGTTTAGAATCATTAAAAGTTTTCGAAAATACAGGCGTAATCACAATTGTAGAAATGTCTTCGAAAGGAACATTGACAGACGATTATTACTTTACAAAAGCAATTAATGTTTCGGAACAATCTGGAAATGTTTTGGGAGCTGTTGCGCAACGCCAAGTTCCTGATAACTTGTTGTTGTTTACACCTGGTGTTAATATTTCTTCGACTGGAGATAATAAAGGACAACAGTACAATACGCCTGAATTGGTTTTCAAAAATTACCACACAGACTTTATGATTGTTGGTCGTGGAATTTACAAAGCTGCTGATGTAAAAACTGCAGCTAAAGAATACCAAACTTTAGGTTGGGTTTCTTACTTACAAAGTTTGAATAACTAAGATTTAGATAAATTTTAAAAATATAAAGCAAGCTAAATTAAGCTTGCTTTTTGTTTTTTATTTCGTTTGAATTTTACTTCAATACAAATTTATGAGAAATAGAATTTCCTTGATTGTCATTAATTGTAGCTATATAAAACCCTGTTGATAAATTAGACAAATTTACACTTCCGTTTGATTGATCAGAATTAAACATTTTAACAGTTCGTCCAGTTGCATCTATAATTTTTATCGAAATTGATGCATTAAAATTTAGTTGATAACTCAATATTTTATTTGAAACAAAAATTTTAGACGAATTTTTATCGACATCATTTGTTCCTAAAGTTGAGGTCTTAGCCGCTTCAACCACATATTCAATTCCTAATTTCGTAAATTTTGCTGCGTGTGTAGACGTACTTCCCATTGAAGCATAGGTATCGTTTACAGAATGTATATAAGGATTATCTTCTCCCATTTTAGCTTCAAAAGGTAAAGTTGCTGCAAAACCATTTTCGTACCAACTAAAATGATCAGAACATCCATAACCACATTTTGACGTATCATATGTAAATTGATGCAAACCAGTTGTGTTATATTCGTACATCAATTTCATCAAAAACGAATTGAGATTTGCATCACAATAAGCATCCGTCATCAAAATAACATCCTTTGCAGAACCTTTGTAATTCGTCATATCAAATTGTACATAACCTATTACATTTTTATTCTCCGAAGCGTATTTCTGCGCAATTTCTTTCGACCCTACCAAACCTATTTCTTCTGCTGCATAAGCCATAATTTCGGTAGTTCGTTGCGGTTTGAAATTATTTTTTAACAACACACGCAAAACTTCTGTAATTATTGCAATTCCAGATGCATTATCATCTGCTCCTGGTGCAAAAGTTTGATTTGCATTCCAACCAACAGTCGAATCGGCATGACCTCCAATAATCACAAATTCATCTTTCTTTTCAATTCCATTAAAAGTCAAAATCAACGACTTCATTGGCGTATTCACATGATCAACGATTCTTACAAATACGTCAGTTCGTCCTGCATCAGCAATCATTTTCACCCAAACTTCCTTCAATTTAAGAACCGCATTATTTGCTTCTTGTCGTGTATGATAACGCGTTTTGAAATCTTCTAACATCAAAATTGTTTTCTCAATTTCTTTGACATCAACATCATTCAATGCCGTAGTTATAAAAGCTTGTTCTGATATTGTATAATTGAAAGGTGCTTTTTTCTGAGATGGCTTTTCTTGAAGTGATTGTAGTGCATCTTCTTTCGAATTTCTAAAAATATAACCATGTCCATGCGCAAATTTTCCATGTAAACTTTCAGCAATTTCTGGATGAAAATAAATAGCAGAAAAATTATCTTTCGAAGAAATTATTTCAATAGAATCCGCATGATTTTTTTGTAAAAAAGTGGCATTCTCAGTCTCCATTGTCGCAAAAATGAAATTTTCTCTAGATTGCGAAAAAGAAAAGATATTATGGAATAAAAAAGGTGTTAGGAATAAAAATTTATTTTTCATAAAATCATAAAAGTGTTACAACAAATATATGATTAATAAACTTTTATCAAATTTATTTCAAATAAAAAAATCCATCTTTCGATGGATTTTTGATTAATATTTTAATTGAAATTTTATATAGGTAATCTTTTTACCTTCTTCCAAAAATTTCGATTCATAATATGTTTGTACAGCTGTTACAATTTCTGGAATATCCGAATGATCTGGGTGATAAACATCGTGTGTAGAACGAATCACTTCGTGTCCTTCGATGTGAATAACACCATGTGTATATCCGTGTAAAAATTCAGAATCTGTTTTTAAATTAACTGTTCCTTCAGGTTTTAAGATGGTATTGTAACGTCTCAAAAATTCAGGATCTGTTAAACGATGTTTTGTTCTTCTGTATTTGATTTGTGGATCTGGGAAAGTAATCCAAATTTCGCTCACTTCATTTTCTGCAAAAAGATGATCGATAATTTCGATTTGAGTTCGAAGAAATCCAGCATTTTCAATTCCTTCATCCAAACAAGTCTTAGCACCACGCCAAAATCTTGATCCTTTAATATCTACTCCGATAAAATTACGATCCTTGTCACGACGCGCCATTGCAACTGTATATTCTCCTTTTCCGCACCCAAGTTCTAACACAATTGGTTTGTCGTTCTTGAAAAATTCTTTGTTCCAATTTCCTTTTAATGCAAACTCGTTAATTGCCTCTTCTCGTGTTGGTTGAACAACATTCTGAAAAGTTTTATTTTCGTTAAATCTTCTGATTTTATCTTTTCCCATTTCGGATATATTTTGCGCGAAATTACGAGATTTTGATTAATCTAAAAAACTGTTCTGAAAACACATAAATATCATCAAATAGTATTTATGTAAAAAGGTTTGTTATTTTTGTATTGAAAAACTAAAATTAGAAAAATGGATTTTATCAAACAATTTCATAGTGGCTGGGCTTATCTTGTGATTTTGATGGGCGTTATCTTTGTGATTTCAACATTAATTTATGCGATTTCTAAAAAAGATACAAACGCAACAATAAAAAAAATCGGGTTATTTACAACCATTACTTTTCACGTTCAATTATTACTTGGATTAGTAAATTTAATAAAATTGGCTGTTGATGTTTCTGGGGCAGAAAACATTATGAAAAACGATATTTTAAGATTTAAGTTGATGGAACATCCATTAATTATGATTTCTGCTGTTATTTTTATGACGATTGCAAATGCAAAACTAAAACGCTCTATAACTGTACCAATGAGCGTCCCTATTTTTGCAATAGTTTCATTTCTATTAGTAGCTTTAGGAGTTTTCTTTTTATACCAAAATCAACTTTGGTTAGTTTAAAAATTAGAATAATTTCACTAAAAAGAGTATTAATAACTTAATACTCTTTTTATATTTTTATGTGATTTATAATTTTTTTATTCTAATTTCGTTATTAACAAGTCGCTAAAGCTTTCTTTTAAATTTTAAGAATCTTTGGCACTCGATTTGAAATAGACTTGTACAAACTAAGAAATAAAATGAAATACATAAAATATCTATTCTCTTTGCTTTTGGTTTTAGTAACTTTTAACCTAAACGCTCAAGATTTTCATACAGCAAATATCAAGGTTGATTACGAACAAGAAACTGGAACTTTAAATATCACTGCGCGTACATTTACCAATCAGTTGGAAAAAGCAGTTGGTGCTGATGTTTCAAACAAATCTAACTTCGAAAACAAGTTGAAAGCGTATGTAAATAGTAAAGTTGATGTCAAAGTAAATGGTAAAGCTTTGGGAACTTCTTATTATGGTTATCAGGTAAATGATAAATCGACACGAGTTTTTTTTAAGTTTGATAAAATTTCTAATATCAACTCGATAGAACTAAAAGTAGCTTTGTTGACAGATATTTTTAATGATCAACAAAACATTGTAACCTTTGATGTCAAAAATAAAAAAGACACAAAAGTATTAACAGGAAATAACGACACCATAAAGATGTCTTTCTAATAAAGCAAAAGCCTTCCGATTTTGGAAGGCTTTTTTATTTCAAATATGCTTAATAATTATCTCTAATAATTCGCAATAACTTTTCATTCTCATTTCGAATCCAAGATAAATCTTTGATTGAATTATTATTCATCAAACTAAAAATTAACGTTCTTCCAGATTTCGTTTTCAAATAACCACTCAACGTTACATTATTGTTCAACGTTCCTGTTTTGGCATAAATATAAGGTTGCGCCGAATCTTTGTATCTATTTTTGATTGTTCCCGTTTTACCACCGATTGGGAAAATAGAAAACAAACGTTGCTCAGGAAATTCGTTATACATTTTCCCTAAAACTTGTGCAAAACTTTGTGGTGTAAACAAATTATAACGCGATAATCCCGAACCGTCAAACCATTCTGGTTGTTGTTTCAAATCATTCAACAAATATCTTTTCGAAAAGGTAATCGTTTCAGAAGCGCTCAGTTTTCCTGGTAAAGTACTCGAAGCTAAAATCAATAAATGTTCTGCCAAAAAATTATCGCTATTTTCCATCATTTCGCGGTAAACATCATCTGATTTCTGACTATAAAACACTTTCGGATTATTAACCATTGGCGTTTTGACCATATCAACAGGTTTTCCCAAAATTTGCGACAACGATTTTTCTATCACCATTTCATTCACAATAAAAGGAACTTTTTCTGTTCGTTTTTTATTGCTGATATAAAATTTATTGTCATAGAAATTCCTCGGCTCTGGCATTTCTCTAATTTCTGTTAATTCTTCAAAATATGTCGGAAATGTTTTGATTGAACTTCCATTTTTCGAAATTGAAACTAAATTTTCATGAATCGGAAACTGACTTCTTTCTGGTGCATAATCTTTTCTAAAATCGTCCCAAGTCCAACCTGGTAAAAAAGATTCTTCGTCGAAATTATTCCAATGAAAAACAATTTTAGAACCATTATTTTTCAGGAAATCTAACGCTCGTGTATTTTTATATTTTGGATGCAAAAAAGTTGGATCTCCAGTTCCTTCGATATGCAATTCGTCACCAATCAACTGATATTTGAATGCAGGAATCGAATCATTTAACATTTTCATCGCTGTATACAACGTAAAAATTTTGGTGTTAGAAGCTGGAATAAAAAATTTGTTTCCGTTATAATTATAAATTTCTTCTTTCGTAATTGGATCATACAAATAAAATCCCGTGAATTGAGTGGAATAGAAATCTGAATTGAGATGTTTCTCAATTAATTCGGTCTGCGCAAAAAGATGCACAGACGAAAAAATTGATAATATGGTAAGTAAATACTTCATTAATCTTTGTTCTCGAAAGGAATTGTTGACGAGTTCGATTCGTTTTTAATAATCATTTCTGTATGTGGATAAGGCATCGAGATATTATTGTCGTCTAACGCATATTTCACCGCGCGATACAATTGCCAATAAGCCGTCCAATAATCACTATTTTTCACATAACAACGCACAGCCAAATTCACAGAACTTGCAGCAAATTCTAGAATCTCAACCGTTTTAGATTGTGTATCATCAACCAATTCATTTTTCTCTAAAACATTCAACAAAACTTCGCGCGCTTTGTCAAAATCATCATCATAAGAAATACCAACATTTACATCTAATCGACGATATTCTTTTACAGAATAATTGGTAATTGGATTGTTAAATAAATTTCCGTTTGGCAAAGTTATGATCTGTCCTTTTGCAGTTGCAATTACTGTATTTAGTAAATTTATCGACTCTACACTTCCTTCATTTCCTTGCGATACTATATAATCCCCAACTTTAAAAGGTTTGAAAAGAATAATTAAAATTCCTGCTGCAAAATTTGACAAAGATCCTTGTAAAGCTAAACCAACTGCTAAACCAACACCTCCTAAAGCTGCAACAAAACCAGAAGCATTAAAACCTAATCGCCCTACAACAAAAGTTAATACAATAGCTTTGAATAATATATTAAGAATTGGAATTAAAAACGTGCGAATTGATAAATCGACATTTCGTGCAACCATTCTTTTTTCGATTAACTTGACAAGTTTACCTGTTACCCAAAAACCAATTATTAAGGTTAATAAAGCAGAAACTAAGCTCCATCCAACTTCAGAACCTTTCGTTAATAACCATTGTGTAAAGTTTTCTAAATCCTTAAATGGTGTTGTTATTACATCTTGCAAACTATCTACTTTGTCTTGCTCTTGCATAATTATTCTTTTTATTAGTAATTCAGTTGATAAAATTAGTTCCAATCTAACATCTTTTCAAAAAAATAGAAAAATTATCATTTTTTTTAACTATTTTTAATAAACATGAATATTGGTACAATATTCGTTAATAATAAATTACAACTAAAAAAGGACTATAATTAAAAATTAAAATCTATGAACATTATTGAATTAGTAAAAGGGTATATTACCCCAGATTTGATCTCGAAAACTTCATCAGAATTAGGTGAAAATGAATCGGGAATTTCTAAAGCAATCAATGCATTTATTCCTATTCTTTTAGGAGGTGTTTTAGAAAAAAAGAATTCAACAACTGGTTTATTTCATACCATCAAATCTTTTGGTGCTTCTCGTGGATTAGCAAATATCTCTACAGAACAAGAAACACCAGACACGATCAAAGAATTAATCAATGTTATTTTTGGTTCAAATGCGCAACCAATCGTTTCTAAAATTGCTGAATATGCAGGGATTTCGACAGGTTCATCTTCAAAATTATTAGACTTAACAGCTTTAACAACCTTTGGATCCATTGGAAAAGAAGCCGAATTTAACAATGTAACAGAAGCTGATTTCTTTTCATCTTTAGGAGGAATTAAAGATAAAATTTTAGGATTAATTCCAACTGGTTTAGGACTTGGAGCTTTAGGTTTAGGAACAATGTTTAATGATGCGCCTAAAATCACTGAAACAATAGATGTTGCAAAAGATCATGTAACTGAAACTATTACAGAAACAAGAAAAGTAGTTGATGTAGAACCGGAAGAAAAACCTTATGTAGCGCCAGTTGATGCTTACGCAGAAACTCATAACAACAATGGTGGCGGAGGTTTTTGGAAATGGTTAATTCCATTGATCCTACTTGCTTTAGCAGCCTTTTTCTTATTAAAAAAATGTAATAAAGACGAAGAAAAAACAGTTGTTACAGAAGAAACTGAAATTGTAGTTGATTCATTGAATACTGATTCTCTAAACGCTGCGCCAAAAGAATTATCTGATATCGATTTAGATGGTGTTGCTTTGAAAGGATACGCAAATGGATTAGAAGATCAAATTATCAAATTTATCAAAGCGCCAGATTTTGCAACAATGACAGAAGATCAATTGAAAGAAAAATGGTTCAACTTTGATAATGTCAACTTCGTTTTTGGTAAAACAGATCAATTAGAGCCAGGTTCTGACGTTCAATTAGATAATGTTGCTGCAATTTTGAAAAAATATCCAACTGCAAAAATTAAACTTGGAGCATACACAGATAAAGTTGGTGATGATGCGAAAAACAAAGTAATCTCTCAAAAAAGAGCAGATTACTTAAAAGCTGAATTAACAAAACGTGGTGTTGGTGCGCAAGTTATTGCTGCCGAAGGTTACGGAGAAGAATTTGCAAAAGTAGCTGAAACAGCTTCTGACTCAGAAAGAGCTTCTGATCGCAAAATGTCATTACGTTTCACAAAATAATCATTTCATAAAATTTCCAAATAAGGGTAAAGGCTACTTTATCCTTATTTTTTTGTTATTTTTTTCGAAACCAACTCGCAACAAGCTAAACAATTAATATCTTTGCACACTATGAAATTTTCAATCGATAAAAAAGACGAATTTTCTAAGGCAAGAGCTGGTGTTGTAGAAACCGATCATGGTAGAATCGAAACACCTATTTTTATGCCTGTTGGTACAGTTGGTACAGTAAAATCTGTTCACCAACGTGAGTTAGAAGAAGATATTAAGGCCCAAATCATTCTTGGAAATACTTATCATTTGTATTTGCGTCCAGGAACTGATATTTTGCACAGAGCGGAAGGATTACATAAATTTATGAATTGGCAAAAACCAATCTTAACAGATTCTGGAGGATTCCAAGTGTATTCTTTAGCAACAAGTCGTAAAAAATCTGAAGAAGGTGTGCGTTTCAAATCGCATATCGATGGTTCTTACCATATGTTTACACCAGAGAAATCAATGGAAATCCAACGTTACATCGGAGCAGATATTTTTATGGCTTTTGATGAATTAACAGGAATTCCTGCAAAATATCATGATGCGAAACGTGCCATGCATGTTACACATCGTTGGTTGGAGCGTTGTAGAACTTGGTTAAACAATAATCCTGAATATTACGATCACAAACAAACGCTGTTCCCAATTGTACAAGGAAACGATTTTAAAGATTTACGTCAAGAATCAGCAAAATATATTGCAGATTTCGGTGCAGAAGGAAATGCAATTGGTGGATTATCTGTTGGTGAACCAGAACCTGTGATGTACGAAATGACGGATATCGTAACAGAAATTCTTCCACAAGACAAACCTCGCTATTTAATGGGAGTTGGAACACCTTGGAATATCATCGAATGTATTGCTTTAGGAGTTGATATGTTCGACTGTGTTATGCCAACTCGTAATGCGCGTAACGCCATGTTGTTCACGTGGAATGGTGTTATGAATATGAAAAATGCAAAATGGAAAGATTGTTTTGAACCATTAGACGAAAACGGGACTAGCTATGTGGATAGTTATTACACAAAAGCCTATGTTCGTCATTTGTTCAATGCCAACGAAGCTTTAGGAAAACAAATTGCATCAGTTCATAACCTTGCCTTTTATTTAGATTTGGTAAGAGTGGCAAGAGAACATATCTTAGCAGGAGATTTCGCTCAATGGAAAGAACAAATTGTTCCACAATTAAAACAACGTCTGTAGTTTGAAAATAATTGATAAATACATCATCCGAAACTTTATCGGAACCTTCATCTTTATGGTTTTGATTTTATCTACTATCGCCGTAATTGTCGATCTTAGTCAAAAATTAGGACGTATTAATGATAGTGGTTCTACTGCATATTCTGCATTAACCGAATTTTACCCTTATTGGTCAATTTGGATTATCAACACCTTTTTACCGATTGCTGTTTTCATCTCCGTGATCTATTTTACATCACGACTGACGATGCAAACCGAAATTGTAGGTGTGCTTTCGGGTGGTATTAGTTTTTATCGATTTACACTTCCATATGTTTGGGTGGCTATATTTTTAGCAATTTCCGCTTTATTAGTAGGAAATGTAGTTTTACCTTGGGCAAATATTAAAAAAAATAAATACCAATATACCCATTTATTGAGTAATAACGACAAGGAAGAATATTACAAACGACAACGTATCGGTTCGCAAATTTCTCCTGATGAGTTTGTTTTTGTGGATAGTTATGACAGAACTGAAAAATTAGGAAGTTCTTTTATGTATCAAAAATTTGATTCGACTGAGTTGAAAAAACAAATCATCGCTTCAAGTTTTAATTGGAATGATAAAGATTCTACTTATGCATTAATGAGTGTTTACACACGCGAAATTAACAAGGATAAAACTGAAAAGTTAAATTACGAAGCCAATACAAATTTGAAGTTACCAGCTTCTCCTGACGAAATTTTACCAGAAGAATATGTTGCCGAAACAATGAATACCTTCGAATTAAATGAATTTATTCAGAAACAAAAAGCAAAAGGTTCTGCCAATGTAAATACATACGAAAATGAATTAAATAACCGTTTGAGCGGTCCATTTTCAACTATTATTTTGACACTTTTGGCTCTATCGCTTTCATCTAAAAAACGTCGTGGAGGAATCGGAATCAATCTTGCAGTTGGTATTTCGTTAGCGTTTGTCTACATTTTCTTCTCGCAAACAACGTCTACGTTTTCCGAAAAAGGATATGTTTCGCCACTTGTCGCCTCGTGGATACCAAACATCGTCTTCGGATTACTAACTTTGTTTTTATATTTCAGACGAGCTCGTTCATAAAATATTTCAAAAATCCAGTTTCGAAAAGAACTGGATTTTTTATTTGATATTAAACCAATTATATTTTTAATTAAAAGAATATTTTTTTTATTCAATTGATAATAAGTAACTTTAAAATATTCTAAATTAATTTCTTAGATTTAAAAAAAGTTGAAGTGTAAAACTAAAATCAATTGATATGAAAAAAAATTTACTCCTTTTATTTTTAATCCTTTCGGTTTCTATTTTTTCACAAGAAACATTAAATACAATGTTTTATAATGTGTTCAAATTTCCGAATTCACTTCCTCAAAATCGTCAATTGATCTTAAGAGATATTTTAGACGAATACAAACCAGATTTATTTATGATTTGTGAATTAGTAACAGAAAATGGCGCTGATTTAATCTTAAATACATCTTTGCAAAATCAACCTGATAAATTTGCTCGCGCACTTTTTGTGGCTGATACAACGAAATTAGATGATCCGTTACAAACAATGGTTTTTTATAATACACGTAAATTGACGTTGGTTAATCAACAAAAAATCCCAACAGTTTATCGCGACATCAATCAATATTCTTTTCAATTAAATATTACTTCAAACGATCCCATTCATTTAGAAGTTTTTGTTGCGCATCTAAAATCAAGTACAGGACCTGCAAATCGTCAAATGCGTTTGGAAATGGTGCAAGAAGTCACAAAATCCTTGAAAAAATTAACGCAACCTAATACATATGTTCTTTTTGCTGGAGATTTTAATTTTTATAATTCATCAGAACCAGCTTATCAAGAAATTATCAATCCGGCAAATGCTATTTTGATGATTGATCCATTAAATGCACTTGGAAATTGGCAAGACAATCCAGCTTTTAGTTATTTACATACACAAAGTACACGCGTTTCTAACATAGGTTTTGGAAGCGGAACTAATGCAGGGGCAAGTGGCGGTTTGGACGATCGCTTTGATTTTATTGTGATGAGTGAAAATTTCAAAAACAGCTCACGTTTTTCTTTTATAAACGATAGTTATAAAGCGTATGGAAATAATGGAGATTGTTTGAATAAAGACGTTAAAGATCCTGATTGTACGGGCATTTACTCTCAAACTCTACGAACTAATTTGTACAATATGAGTGATCATTTACCTGTTGTCATGCAATTTAAAATTCATGAGAATTTGAGCACAAAATCAATTGAATCAAAACCTTTTATCTGGTTAAAATCAGCAAATATTACGAATGATAAAATTATAATTGGTATTGATAAAACACAATTAAATACTCAAAATAATATACTTTTCATTTACAATTCAGTTGGACAAAGTGTACAATCGGTTCGTATTAATAATCAATCAAATATAACGATTGATTGTCAAAGCTTAGCTTCTGGAATTTATTATATAAAAACAAAAGAATCGAACGAAATTTTAAAGTTTATAAAAAAATAATATTTTTATAAACAATAAATCCAATATGAAATATTTTATTCTGATACTTTTTACATTTCTCTTATTTAATTCTTGTGAAAATGAACAGATAATTCACTCTAATTTAATTAAAGAAAGTGAAAAATTTTTCGAAAAAAGAAATATAAATTCTAAAGATTTTAAAACCCTATTTTATATCAAAAAAGGTGATGATTATGCTCATTATGTTTTAAAATATTATAAAGTACCCGTTGTGCATTTTAAAT